>DUBW01000051.1 GCA_012960135.1 Methyloprofundus sp. | reverse complement strand
AACTCTAGCATGGGCTATTGCGCCCATACACATCACACAAGGCTCTAAGGTAACATATAAGGTACTGTCTATTAAGCGGTAATTACTTAAACGTTGCCCTGCTAAGCGCATTGCGTTAATTTCTGCGTGTGCTGTTGGGTCATTATCCGTAATAGGCGTATTCCAGCCCTCCGCAACACACTGTCCATTGACCACCAGCACAGCGCCTACTGGCACTTCTCCCTGCGCTTCTGCGCGCTGTGCGAGCCTGATTGCATGACGCATCCAGGCTTCATCTTCTGCTTGCTGGTTTATTCCCATTCAATGGTTGCCGGGGGTTTACCAGAAATATCGTAAGTGACGCGCGAGATACCATCGACTTCGTTGATAATGCGCGTGGAAACATGCCCCAGAAAATCATAGGGCAGATGCGCCCAGCGTGCGGTCATAAAGTCTATAGTTTCTACTGCACGTAAGGCAATGACATAATCATAACGGCGACCATCCCCCATTACCCCAACTGATTTAATCGGTAAAAAGACGGCAAAAGCCTGGCTAACCGTTTGATATAAATTTTGTTTATACAGTTCATCCATAAAAATAGCATCGGCCTGACGTAATAGATCGGCATACTGCTTTTTGACTTCACCTAGGATGCGCACACCTAAACCCGGCCCTGGAAACGGATGACGATAAATCATATCGTAAGGTAGGCCTAATTCAGTACCCAATTTACGCACTTCATCTTTAAATAATTCACGCAGAGGTTCGAGTAATTTAAGCGTCATATTTTCGGGTAAGCCGCCGACATTATGATGCGATTTGATTAAATGCGCTTTACCACTGGCCGCACCTGCCGATTCAATCACATCAGGATAAATCGTTCCCTGTGCTAGCCATTTGGCATTGGTTAATTTACCTGCTTCTTCATCAAAAATCTCGACAAATAGATTGCCGATTATTTTACGTTTTTGTTCTGGGTCCGATTTTCCTGCTAAGGCAGATAAGTAACGCTGCTCTGCATCGACCCGGATAACTTTTACGCCCATATGCCTGGCAAACGTAGCCATGACCTGATCACCTTCATGTAAACGTAATAACCCGGTATCAACAAACACACAAGTCAACTGGTCACCGATCGCCTTATGCAATAAGGCTGCGACCACAGATGAATCTACCCCACCTGAAAGCCCTAGAATAACCTGGTCACTACCGACTTTTTGCTTAATGGTTTGCAGGCTTTCCTCAATAATATGAGTCGAATCCCACAAGGCATCACAGCCACAAATATCCAGCACAAAGCGGCTTAAAATACGTCCGCCCTGCTTAGTATGGGTTACTTCAGGGTGGAACTGCACACCATAAAAATCAAGCTCTTCATTGGCAATACCAGCAATCGGCGCACCATCAGAGCTGGCAATCAGCTTAAAGCCTTCAGGTAATTCGACCACCCGGTCGCCATGACTCATCCATACATCTAATAAGCCATAGCCTTCAGGTGAAGTATGATCTTCGATATCTATGAATAATTTAGAGTGTCCACGCGCTCTGACCTGTGCATAGCCAAATTCACGGTGGTCTGAACTTGCCACTTTGCCATTCAATTGCTCGGTCATGGTTTGCATACCGTAGCAAATACCTAAAACTGGAACACCTGCATCAAAAACAGCTTGAGGTGCTCTCGGTGTATTACCTGCTGTAACTGACTCCGGCCCACCAGATAAAATAATCCCTTTTGCGCCATATGCTTTAACTTCTTCCTCTG
Organism: Methyloprofundus sp.; assembly: GCA_012960135.1. Taxonomy (GTDB): domain Bacteria; phylum Pseudomonadota; class Gammaproteobacteria; order Methylococcales; family Methylomonadaceae; genus Methyloprofundus. The sequence continues at coordinate 17,807 of DUBW01000051.1, read as the reverse complement.
AGCAGTCGCAGGAATAGATTTCGCAATAAACACCTATCTCACGTATGCGTCGCGCTATTAACTGCGTGTATTGTGAGCCAAAGTCCAGGATAAGGATTTTGTGCGCATGAATATCTGTTGTTTGTTGATTCACGGTGATCTCTTGTTGTTCGTATTGGTGGGAAGGGCTGTATTGCAGTAGAATTCATTGCTGCGGAACACAGAAGGCCAAGTCCATTAAGTTAAAGCGCCAAATATAGGGTGCGCTGAGGAACGAAACGCATCTTTCGGTGATGGATGTGTTTCCTATAGTCAACTCATCCTATGTTAATATTTTCAACTTAATAGCAGTAAAAAAGCGAGTGAGGAGAATCCGGATTAATAAATTCGCAATTAACTACACCCGATAATTCGGCGCTTCTTTAGTAATGGTAACATCATGCACATGGCTCTCACGCATCCCCGCACTACTAACACGTACAAACTGTGCATTTTCATGTAATTTCTCGATTGTTGCACATCCGGTGTACCCCATACTGGCTCGTATACCCCCTAGCGCTTGATGGATTATAGCAACTAGACTGCCTTTATACGGCACACGTCCTTCGATACCTTCGGGTACTAATTTATCTGCTGAATCGGCATCTTCTTGAAAATATCGATCACTGGAACCTTGCTGTTGCGCCATTGCTCCGATAGACCCCATTCCCCGATAAGACTTATACGAGCGCCCCTGAAATAATTCTACTTCGCCTGGTGCTTCTTCAGTACCAGCAAACAGTCCACCTAACATCACAGAATAAGCACCTGCAGATAAAGCTTTTGCCATATCACCCGAGTAGCGTATGCCTCCATCAGCGATTAAAGGTACGCCTGTTCCTTTTAAAGCCTGAGCGACATTATCTACTGCAGAGATCTGTGGTACGCCGACACCAGCAACAATTCGTGTGGTACAAATTGAGCCTGGTCCTATGCCTACTTTGACCCCGTCAGCACCTGCTTCAACTAAAGCTAAAGCTGCATCAGCAGTAGCAATATTACCTCCAATCACCTGCAGATCAGGATAGTTCTGTTTCACCCAACGCACCCGATCCAGCACACCTTGCGAGTGACCATGTGCCGTATCAACCACGATCACATCAACGTCAGCTTCAACTAAAGCCGCCACACGCTCTTCAGTGCCTTCGCCCGTACCTACAGCAGCACCAACACGTAAGCGCTCTAGCTCATCTTTACACGCGTTAGGATAGTCTTTCGCTTTTTGTATATCTTTAACGGTAATCATGCCGCGCAAATCAAAATCATCATTCACGATCAGTACTTTTTCAATACGATGCTCGTGTAATAACTTTAAAGCTTCGGCCTGGGTAAAGTCTTCCTTCACTGTAACCAAGCGTGTTTTAGGTGTCATTACATTGGCAATAGATTCATCAAGACGCGTTTCAAAGCGTAGATCACGACTCGTTACAATACCCACCAATTCATTACCATCAACGACTGGCACACCCGAAATATTGTGTTCTCTTGTGAGTGCTAATACATCACGTACGGTTGCTGTCGAGGCAACGGTAATTGGCTCTCTGATGACGCCACTTTCATATTTTTTGACACTACGAACTTCCTGCGCCTGTTCCTCAACCGTCATATTCTTATGAATAATACCGATACCGCCTTCCTGCGCAATAGCAATGGCTAATCTTGCTTCGGTAACGGTATCCATTGCGGCAGAAACCAGCGGGATATTAAGTGCTATCTTGCGCGTTAACTTTGTTTTCATTGATACTTCACGCGGCATCACTGTAGAGTGAGCAGGCACTAATAATACATCATCAAAAGTTAAAGCTTCCTGTATAATTTGCATAACACCTTCCGTCCAGTCAATAAAAATTAACCGATAATTATACTATTATTTAACACTTACTAATAGTAAGAAATTTCAGTTTCACGCTGTTAGTTAATTCAACTCCTGTTTAGAAGCAAGGATTTAATAAAAAAGCCTCACTCCCTACCACCATCAAGCGCAACTTATTCAATTAGCTTAAAAAAGCTTTTCGGTGCCCCGCAAATGGGACAGGCCCAGTCATCCGGAATATCATCCCACAAGGTACCGGGCGCAAGCCCGCTATCTGGATCACCCGACTCCTCATCATAAAGGTGCTCACATTCCATACAACGATATTTTTTAAATTCAGCCACGTTTTTCATCTCCTAATATTTTACAAAATAGCCCAAAATAGCTTCCCAACCACAACAAATAATAATATCGAAAAATACCGCTTCAACTGCTTAGTAGGTAGCCTGCTTGCCAATTTTGCTCCGATAGGTGCGGTCAACATACTACTCATTACTATTCCCAGAAAAGCGGGCATATAAATATAACCAACACTGCCTTCAGGCAAACCCGTTTTCTGCCAACCCAATATTGCATAGCTTATTGTTCCAACCAAAGCTATTGGCAAGCCACAGGCACTGGAAATAGCAACGGCATTACGCATTGCCACCTGATGCCTCGCCAACAAAGGCACTGTTAACGTCCCTCCACCTATCCCCAGTACGGCAGAAACAAAACCGATAACAGCACCCGCCATAGCTTTAGCCCACGCACCAAGCACCTTAAACTTCGCTCCTATCTTGATTGACACTGCCATCTCTATCGCCACATACAACATATACAAGGCAAAGATAAAACGCAAAGTATCGGATGAAATTGAATCTGCTACCACAGTACCTATCACTACCCCAAATAAAATACCATAGGATAAATTAAAAACATCCTGCCAGATAACCGCACCCAGTCGGTGCTGCATTAAGGTTGCTGCTACAGACGTAATGATCATTGTCGCCAATGAGGTCGCCACCGCCATCAGCATTAGCAATTCATTTACGATGCCGTGTGACTCCAGTAAAAACAAAAAAAACGGCACCAGCACCACTCCACCCCCGATACCAAAAAGCCCTGCTAAAACACCCGAAAAACAGCCGAAAGCGAGGCACACAACTAATATTTCTAACATTTTATTGCTTACAAACTCTTTTAAAATCATTAGCAGATACTATACACCCGTCTCCATGTAAAATGCAGATTTCCAAATAGCCTGCGAATCATTTATCATAACTTTAACTATTTAATTAAAACGATACCTCATGAAAGCCTATTTAGTCGGCGGCGCAGTACGCGACACACTGCTTAATCTCCCAGTTCGCGAACGAGATTGGGTGGTTATTGGCGAAACGCCAGAAGCCATGATCGCACGTGGATATACAGAAGTAGGCAAAGATTTCCCGGTATTTCTGCACCCAGAAACAAAAGATGAGTATGCTCTGGCTCGCATTGAAAGAAAGACCACTCACGGCTACAAGGGCTTTGCTGTCCATGCAACCCCCGATGTTAGGCTGGAAGATGATCTTATACGCAGAGACCTGACCATTAATGCCATGGCTCTCATGGATAATGGTGAAATTTTCGACCCCTATGGTGGCCAGAAAGACTTGGAAAATAAAATCTTTCGCCATATCTCGCCTGCTTTTTGCGAAGACCCTGTACGCGTATTACGCATCGCTAGATTTTGCGCCCGTTATCAGCATCTGGGATTTAGCATAGCGCCAGAAACTCAGTCCCTTATGCAAGACATGGTAACTCAAGGTGAAATTGACCACCTGGTTCCCGAGCGCGTCTGGGCAGAAACGGCCAAAGCATTAAGCGAGCAATCACCTGCTGCTTATTTCCAGGCCTTACGCGACTGTGGCGCACTCGCGCGTATTTTCCCTGAATTAAATGCCTTATTCGGCGTTCCACAGCCAGCTCTACATCACCCTGAAATTGATACTGGCGTGCATGTGCTAATGGTTCTCGACCAAGCGACCCGATTAAGTGACAAAACCACGGTGCGCTTTGCAGCCTTGATGCATGACCTAGGCAAGGCGTTAACACCCGCCGACAAATGGCCCAGCCATCATGACCATGAAACGTTAGGAATCGAGGCATTAAACATACTCGTCCAGCGCCTGCGAGTGCCGAATAATTTCCAAAAATTGGCCTTACAAGTCATGCAATACCACACCCATTGTCACCGAGCCTTTGAAATACGCCCGAGCACACTATGCGATATGCTTGCCAGGATTGGCGCCTTTAAAGCAGACAATCGAGTCAATGATTTTTTACTTGCCTGCGAAGCAGATGCCAGAGGTCGCCTGGGCTTCGAAGACAAACCATACCCCCAGTCAGACTATATACGAGCAGCCCAAAAAGCCGCCCAGAAAATAGATCGCTCAGCGATTAGCAACGACAATATCCAGGGCAAAGAAATTGGCTTAGCCATTCATCAACTACGCATTAAAGAAATAAGTAAAATAAAACAATGCTTCACTTAAACCTTAAATAACAGGATAGAAGATGCCATCATTTGATATAGTTTCAGAATTTGATATGCACGAGGCTCAGAACGCACTTGCCCAGGCCAATAAAGAAGTTGGCGCGCGCTTTGACTTTAAAGGATCGAACGCTGAATTTGAGCTCACTGGAAATTCGATCCTAATGAAAGCCGAATCAACTTTTCAGCTCCAGCAAATGCGACCCATTCTGTTTTCCAAATTAACTAAACGCGGGATCGATATTGCCTGCCTGGAAACAGGAGATGTTAAAGAAGCCGCAAAAACAGCCCACCAACCGATAGAATTGAAAGAAGGTATCGAAAAAACTTTGGCAAAAAAAATTGTTGCATTGATTAAAGATAAAAAGCTAAAAGTACAAGCGGCTATTGAAGGGGAAAAAATTCGCGTCTCAGGCAAGAAACGTGATGACCTGCAGCAAACCATGCAAATGTTGCGCAGTGAAGATTTAGAACAGCCTTTGCAGTTTAATAATTTCAGGAATTAACACTTTTTTTGCTGCAAGTACCGATATCCTAAATAAACACACAAAACTACTGTTAGCCATATTGCTACCATGGGACCAATCACGCCATCATAGGGACTGATTAAATACAGCAGCTCTGAGCCATGATTAACCTCTGTTATTTTATGCGCCATTTTTATCTGCCACACCCATGCCGTATGACAGCCGATAACCCATGCCAGGCTGAGTTTTAAATGTGTCCGCATTACAGCCAGGAAAAAGCCGACCATAAACAAGGCCCAAAAAGCGCCTAAGTGCTCCGGGTTTAATGCATGTTGAACTGCTTGGAATAGAAGCATGAAACTGTCTGAAAGGTCAGCCTGTGCAAACGGTATAGATGTTTTTGTTTTAATAAAATGTAATGCTGCATAGTAAAATGAACTGACAAAAATAGTCGCATTGATGCCTAATCGCTTAACATAAGCTGAAATCAAGACCCCACGAAACATCGGCTCTTCGAGTAATGAAATCAGCAGCGCCAATAGAAAAGCAACTAATAAACTGACCGCTAGCTTATCTAAACTCCAGACCTTACCCACATCAATTTCAATGATTCCCAAGGCATAACTGAGCAATAACACTGGCAATAAAGTCATTAGCCCCAACACCATACCACCCAACATTTGCTTTAGAAATGCTTTAACAGGCACAAAACCCATATCACTAGCACTGATTTTTAGCCAGCGCATTACCGGATAGATGCTTAAAACCAACAAGACCTGAGTAAATTTACTGATGATCTTGCTTAATTCTATCGCCCCATCCAACCCTATATAAATGCCATAACCGATAAAACAGGCCATAATAGAAAATATAAATAACATAAACAAGGGTATCAAGCTTATTTGTATTTTATTCAGCATCGACTACTCCTAAATCACCCCATAACAGCTGCACAGCTGTTAAAGCAGCAAGCGTGGCTGTTTCGGTACGCAACACGCGCGGGCCTAATTGCACAGGAATAAAGCCCGCCAGTTTTGCCAATTCTCGTTCTTGCCCAGAAAACCCCCCTTCTGGCCCTGCTAATAAAGTCACTCGATTATCTTTTGGCTGTAATTGCGTTAATGTTTGCGTTGCAAATGGATCTAAAAAAAGCCTAAGACCTGCCTGTTGATTAGCCCAGGCATCTAACATCTGCACATCACCAACTTCCGGTCGAATGGTGCGTCCGCTTTGCTCCGTTGCATGCTGGGCAATTTTCTGCCAGTGACGCACTTTGTTCTGACCTTTTTCTGCTTTTAATTGCACTACGCAACGCTCTGTTTGTAAAGGAGCAATATGGGAAACACCTAATTCAACTGACTTTTGTACCGAAAAATCCATACGGTCGCCACGCGACACCCCTAAACCCAATATGACTTGCAAACCTGACTCGACACTGCGATCAGTAAAAGATAATAGCTCTATAAGTACCCGTTTACGTGAAACCTCGACCGCTTGCCCCTGATATTCGCCACCCGTACCATTAAATAAAGTAATGGGTTGCCCTTTCTTGAGCCTTAATACGCTCCGCAAATAATGAGCGTTATCATCATCTAGCTCAATTGTCTGCTGCAAAACCAAAGGCATCGCAACATATAACCGTGATACTCTCATGATTTTACCTGTCAGGGATATCGAAAATAATCATCAACCAGAATAAAAAAGGCAGACAAAGCATGAATGCCTTGCCTGCCTTTTTACTATAACTTGAGTGCCCTGCTAAAACCGTAAATTATTCCAGACGGCCAAAGTTGGTTTGGATTGGTTCATGGTGTAAAAATGTAGCCCTGGCGCACCATTATCAAGTAGCTCCTGACATAACTTAGACACCACATCTTCACCAAAAGCTAAAATTGAAGCTTTGTCATCACCAAAACATTCCAGCGTTTTACGCATCCAGCGCGGTATATCTGCGCCACACATATCTGAAAATCTGAATAGTTGTGAAAAATTAGTTATCGGCATAATACCTGGGACTATAGGAATATCAATACCGCTCTTTTCACATTTATCCATAAAGTAAAAATAAGCTTCCGCATTGTAAAAATACTGGGTAATGACAGCATCAGCCCCGGCATCCACTTTACGCTTGAAGTTATCAAAGTCGTCAGTGGCATTATTTGCCTGCGGGTGAATTTCCGGATAACCAGCAACATGAATTTGAAAATGATCACCCGTTTCTACACGAATAAATTCAACCAGCTCATTGGCATAGCGAAATTCACCAGCTGACATCATGCCCGAGGGAAGATCACCGCGCAAAGCAACAATTTTAGACACGCCATGCTCACGATAATTGCTTAATATTTCGCGGATATTTTCTTTGGTCGAAGCTACGCAAGACAAGTGAGGCGCTGCTGAGACACCATTATTTTGGATTTTAATAACGGTATCATAGGTTTTATCGCGCGTAGAACCGCCTGCTCCAAAGGTTACCGAGAAAAAATCAGGATTAAGTTTTGCTAAATCACTATGAACTTGCTCTAAATTCACCTCCCCTTGTTGCGTTTTAGGAGGGTAAAATTCAAAGCTAAATAAATCAGCTTTGTTATTTTTAGTCATGATAATACTTTTAAAAATATGAATTTTTTGTAGAGCGGACTTCAGTCCGCTATAAACAACATAAAAACCAGTCGCACCAGAGGTTGCGGACTAAAGTCCGCTCTACCCGCTTTATCATCCCAAGGCTTTAAAACTATCAGTAACGATAATGATCCGGCTTATAAGGACCTTCTACTGGCACATTAATATAATCAGCTTGCTCAGCTGTTAATTGCGTTAGCTGTACGCCTAATTGAGCTAGGTGAGAGCGCGCCACTTTTTCATCCAGCTTTTTCGGCAGTATATATACTTCGTTTTTGTAATTAGAGGCATTTGCCCATAACTCCATTTGCGCAAGGACCTGATTACAGAATGAATTAGACATAACAAAGCTTGGGTGCCCCGTTCCACAGCCAAGATTCACTAAGCGACCTTCTGCTAAGACAATGATTTTCTTGCCATCTGGAAAAGTCACATGATCGACTTGCGGTTTGATCATATCCCATTGGTATCGACGTAATGCGGCAATTTCAATTTCTGAATCAAAATGGCCTATATTACATACGATGGCATTGTTTCTCATGGCCTGCATATGGCCATGATTAATAATATGGTAGTTGCCTGTTGCAGTTACAAAGATATTCGCTTGTGGCGCAGCCTCTTCCATAGTCACTACGCGAAAACCTTCCATCGCTGCTTGCAATGCGCAAATCGGATCAATCTCTGTAATCCAGACTGTTGCCCCCAAGCCACGCAATGATTGCGCACAACCCTTACCAACATCACCATAACCACAAACTACCGCAATTTTACCGGCAATCATAACGTCTGTAGCGCGTTTGATACCATCGACTAAAGACTCACGGCAACCATATAAATTATCGAACTTAGATTTAGTGACGGAGTCATTCACATTAAATGCAGGTACTTTTAAAGTGCCTTTAGTGACCATCTCGTATAAGCGCAATACACCCGTTGTTGTTTCTTCCGAAAGACCTTTAACATCGGCCATCAATTCTGGAAATTTATCATGCATCATGACAGTTAAATCACCACCATCATCTAGAATCATATTAGGACGCCAGTTATTCGGGCCTATAATTGTTTGCTCTATACACCATTCCGCCTCTTCTTCTGTTTCACCTTTCCAGGCAAATACAGCAATACCTGCTGCTGCCATTGCTGCTGCCGCATGGTCCTGAGTAGAAAAGATATTACAAGAAGACCAGCGCACCTCAGCTCCTAAGGCAGTCAAGGTTTCAATTAATACCGCAGTTTGAATAGTCATATGCAAACAACCTGCAATACGCGCGCCTTTTAACGGCTGCGCCGCACCAAATTCTTCACGTAAAGCCATTAAACCTGGCATTTCTGTTTCAGCAATTAAGGTTTCTTTACGACCCCATTCAGCAAGGGACATATCTGCTACTTTATAATCTTGTTCACTCATGTTTAATATCCGGTATATTTATAAATTAAAGGCCAGCGGCATCTTTTAATGCATCAACTTTGTCTGTTTTTTCCCAGCTAAATGCCTCTTCTGTGCGACCAAAATGTCCATAAGATGCTGTCGACTGGTAAATTGGTTTTAATAAATCCAGCATGGCAATCAAGCCCTTAGGTCTAAGGTCAAAAACCTCACGGATAATTTGTACCAAACGCTCTTCGCTGATCTTACCTGTACCAAAAGTTTCTATACTGATAGACGTTGGTTCAGCCACACCAATCGCATAAGACACTTGAATCTCACAACGCTCGGCCAGCTTTGCTGCAACAATATTTTTAGCTACATAACGGCACATATAGGCCGCAGAGCGATCAACTTTAGAAGGATCTTTACCCGAAAAAGCACCACCACCATGACGCGCCATACCACCATAAGTATCAACAATAATCTTACGTCCGGTTAAGCCACAATCACCCACTGGTCCACCAATAATAAATTGACCGGTTGGGTTAATAAAATATTGCGTGCCCGCGTGCAGCCATTCTTTTGGTAAAGTCGGCAGGATAATTTCATCCATCACTGCTTCTTCCAGTTTTTTACCACCCATTTCAGGCGAATGCTGGGTTGATAAAACGACCGCATCAATCGCTACGGGTTTATTATTTTCATAGCGAAAAGTGACCTGGCTTTTTGCATCAGGTCTTAACCACGGCAAAGTACCATTTTTACGTACATCTGCCTGACGCTTTACCAAACGATGCGCATAAGTAATCGGTGCGGGCATTAACACATCTGTTTCATTACTTGCATAACCAAACATCAAGCCCTGATCACCCGCTCCTTGCTCATGATCCTCACTATCATTAACGCCGACGGCAATATCAACCGACTGTTTTCCAATCGCATTGAGAACCGCACAACTTTCGTAGTCAAAGCCAATTTCCGAGCTGTTATAGCCAATTTCTTTTACCACACCACGCACGACTTCTTCGGTATCAACCCAGGCATCGGTGGTAATTTCACCCGCGAGAATAACCATGCCGGTTTTAACTAGCGTTTCACACGCCACTCGTGACTTGGGATCCTGAGCAAGCAGAGAATCCAGGATTGCATCAGAAATCTGATCGGCAACTTTATCGGGATGCCCCTCCGAGACTGACTCGGAGGTAAAAATATAGTTATTGCTCATTTTATGGTCCTTCTTTATCAAGGGATAAATACAGACCTGAACCGTATACACATAATTCAGGTATAAAAAAAGGCCGCAAATGCAGCCTTCCTATGGATGGTGGGCCCTCCCAGACTCGAACTGGGGACCTGCCGATTATGAGTCGGATGCTCTAACCAACTGAGCTAAGGGCCCTAAACTTTTTACCCTGGAAGAGCTTTATTCTGCATCCAGAAAGCACCTAAGCTGATCTGAACGAGACGGATGACGCAATTTACGTAATGCTTTTGCTTCAATCTGTCTAATGCGCTCACGTGTCACATCAAACTGTTTTCCTACTTCTTCCAACGTGTGATCAGTGTTCATATTGATGCCAAAACGCATGCGCAACACTTTCGACTCGCGTGCAGTTAATCCTGCCAACACGCCTTGCGTCGATTCTTTCAAGCCTTCTATTGTAGCAGACTCTACAGGTGAAATCATCTTCGAGTCTTCAATAAAATCACCTAAATGCGAATCTTCATCATCACCTATCGGCGTTTCCATGGAAATCGGCTCTTTAGCGATTTTTAATACTTTTCGTACTTTATCTTCCGGCATTTCCATTTGCACGGCCAATTCTTCAGGCGTTGCTTCTCGGCCTTTTTCCTGCATGATCTGCCTGGAAATACGATTCAATTTATTAATCGTTTCAATCATATGCACTGGAATACGAATGGTTCTTGCCTGATCTGCAATAGACCGGGTAATTGCCTGACGTATCCACCAAGTTGCATAAGTCGAAAATTTATAACCACGCCGGTATTCAAACTTATCCACCGCTTTCATCAAGCCGATATTTCCTTCCTGAATTAGATCCAGGAATTGCAGGCCACGATTGGTATATTTTTTAGCAATAGAAATGACCAATCTTAAATTGGCTTCAATCATGTCTTTCTTGGCACGACGTGACTTAGCTTCGCCGATTGACAAACGGCGACTAACATCCTTTATTTCGGCAATCACCATGCCATTTTTATCTTCTATTGCAGAAAAATGAGTCTCGACTCTTTTAATTTCTTTCTCTTTATCCTTGAGTACCAGCGCAGTATTCTCATTTTGCTCTGCAAAACGGGAAAGCCATTTTAAATTGGTCTCATTACCTATAAAGTTATCGATAAATTCCTTACGATTAACTTTTGCCTGCTTTACACAAATACTCAAAATAAGCCGCTCTTGATCACGAATACTTTTCGTGATCCCAGCAACCATGGCCACCTGTCTCTTAAAATACTGCGGAGCCCATTTAATCTCAAGAAACCGCTCAGCAAGCGCATCAAAAGCCTGATTAGTTTTCTCATGCTTATAGCCATTTTTCTTTAATGATGCTTCAACACGTTTATAAGCTTGCTGAATTTCAGTAATTTTTTCCTCAGCTTCTTCAAAAGTCGCGCCTGTTGGCTCAGGAACTTCATCTTTGTCGTCATCACCATCTTTCGCATCGGCTGGCGTTGCTGCAACTCTAGAGTCATCATAGTCTGGCTCATTCAGATCGATAAAATCACTTAAGATATCCGTTAAGCGCAAGCCATTTTCTTCGCCTATCGTTGCAAAATCAGCAAACAATGTTTCAACAACTAATCTGGAGCGCGAGATAGCTCGTATAATCTGGCGCTGGCCTTCTTCAATTCTACGCGCGATCTTCAACTCTTCTGGTCGTGTCAATAAGCCAACTGAGCCCATTTCACGCATATACATTCTAACTGGATCAGTGGTACGCCCAAATTCACTATCAACCGAGGCTAATGCAGCAACTTCTTCCGCATCATCGTCATCATCATCGGAAGTAACTTCCTCAGATAAATCCTCATCATCTTCAGGCGCAGACTCATGAACCTTGATACCAAGGCCATTAATCATACCGATAATATCTTCTATTTGCTCAGGATCTACAATTTCACTAGGCAAGTGATCATTAACTTCGGAATAAGTTAAATAACCTTGCGCTTTTCCTTTAGCAATTAATTGCTTAAGCTGGGATTGCTGTTGTTCTTGATTCATTTTTCACTCTTAAAATGCTATATGAAGCCATTCGATATAGAAAATTACTTATGTACGACTAGCCAACATGCTTAACAATTCCTTTTGCTCATGCTCCACTAATCCGCTCGCTCGCTCCTTTGCGATCAACTCATCAAGGCGCTGCTCTCTACCCTGATCTATTAATCTATCTACCGCACCTGAAAACTCTTCATTTACTTCATCCCCTGAAATAAAAAAATCATGATTCATCATGATATGTATATATTTTTCTTCGTCCTGACCTCGAAAATACTCTATTAGCCTAGGCAAATTAATATCGGGGTGCTCTTCGATTATTTCAACTATTTTTTTTAGCAAAGCTATGCCGGGAAAGTTCAGCGTTTGCCAATGTATTTCTTTTTGTTCAATGACTCCAATCAAGTTTGGACTTTGCAACAATAAAGAAATTGCAATTCTTACCGGAGATAAATTTGTATCTTCCTGTTTTTTCTTATGTCTAGCTTGACCAAGTGTAGTTGGCTTTTGAAAAAAATCTAGCTTATCTACTCTGGATAATTTTTTTAATTTTTCCAGCATCAACTCTTGAAACACTCCGTTAGGCAATGTTTGCAAATAACCCTTGGCTTTATTTACTAAACTTGCACGCCCTTCCATATCATCCAGGTTCAGCCCCTGGCCTAAGCGATCAAAAAAATAATCTGACAACGGCTGTGCCGAAGTCGCATTTCCTTCGAACGCCTCCAAACCCTGATCTCTAATAAATATATCCGGGTCACTCCCCTGGGGAAGCTGCATTATCTTTATCTGCCGACCATCCCTAAGACTAGGGAAAGCGGCTAGAACTGCACGCCAGCTTGCTTCTCTTCCAGCCTTATCGCCATCAAAACAAAATACAATTTCAGTACTAAAGCGAAATAATAACTCCAGATGCTCTTTTGAAGTTGCGGTTCCCAGGGTTGCCACTGCATACGTCACACCAAACTGGGCTAGAGCGATCACATCCATATACCCTTCAACGACAACAATCCTCTCTGGCTTTGAATTTCTCGCCAGCAATTCATACAAACCGTATACTTCACGTCCTTTATGAAAAACGGCTGTCTCAGGAGAATTTAGATATTTAGGCAAAGAGTCATCCAAAACCCGACCACCGAAACCTAAAACTCGCCCTCGTCTATCCCGAATAGGGAAAACAACCCGCCCGCGAAAACGATCATAAACAGAACCGCCGTCTTTGGATATCGCCAAACCCGCATCAATAAGCTGTTGCGCTTCAAACTGCTTGGATAATGTATCCCAGCTATCGGGTGCAAAACCGACCTGAAATTCGCGCGCCACCTCACCACTCAAACCACGAGTCTTAAGATAGTCTATCGCGACTTTAGCTGAATCATTTTCCCGTAGCTGCTGTATAAAAAAACCAGCAACCTGCTCAAGCACCTGAAAAATTTCTGCCGTGTTATTTTTCTTCGCTGGAACCTGACTGCTACTTGACTCCCTCGGCACTTGCACACCGACAAAGTCTGCCAGATCTTCCACAGCCTCAACAAAGTCAAGATGGCTATAGTCCATCAAAAAGCTAATGGCATTACCACCCGCACCACAGCCAAAGCAATGATAAAGCTGCTTATTACGCGTTACCGCAAAACTGGGGGTTTTTTCAGTATGAAAAGGACACCGAGCAACATAATTACTGCCCGTTTTTTTCAGTGGCACATAAGAATCTACCAGGTCGACTATATCTACCCTGACTAATAAGTCATCTATAAAAGAACGAGGGATCCTGCCAGCCATAAACAGCCGAGCCTATGTGCCGACTAATAATTCCTTTATTTTTACGCTTACTACAGCCATATCTGCCCGACCCTGCATGGCTGGTTTTAATATTGCCATAACTTTACCCATATCCTTAATTGAGCCTGCCGAACTGTCTGCAATAGCCGCCTTGACCATGCTGCTAATTTCTTCTTCAGTCAATGCCTGAGGCAAAAACTCCTGAATTATCAGAACCTCAGCTTCTTCCACTGCCACCAGATCTTCACGACTCGCGTCACGATATTGTCTGATCGATTCTCTGCGTTGCTTTTGCATTTTATCTAACACAATAAGCACTTGTTGATCGTCCAGAACAATACGCTCGTCCACTTCCCTTTGCTTAATAGCAGCCAAAATTAACCGGATAGTACCTAAGCGAACTTTTTCCCGGTCTCTCATGGCCTGCTTCATTTCGTCTTTCAGGCGATCTTGCATAGTAGTCATCTTTGCTTACAGCTGTGGACGGCCACGACGAAGGTTTTTCAAAGCATAACGCTCACGTGATAATTTCTTTAGATGACGCTTTACTGCTGCTGCTGCTTTACGTTTGCGCTCTGCAGTCGGTTTTTCATAAAACTCACGACGACGCACTTCAGACAAAACCCCTGCTTTTTCACAAGACCGCTTAAAGCGGCGCAGAGCAATATCAAATGGTTCGTTTTCTTTAATTTTAATTGCGGGCATAAATTTTTCCAGTTTGCTAAAATTCTTAGTTATTGAGCCAGCCAAAAACAATATGCATCAGCTAGCGAACTCTAAATTATAGCAGTAATTATTTTAAAATCAAAAAATCAATGTACATTTTAGGGATAGAAACCTCTTGTGATGAAACTGGCGTAGCGCTATATCATAGCGACCGAGGCCTGATTCAACATAGCCTATACAGCCAAATTGCGATGCATAATGAATACGGCGGCATCGTTCCCGAACTCGCCTCCCGTGACCATATTCGCAAACTTGTTCCGCTAATAGATGAATGCCTGCAGCGCAGTCAACTTACTAAAGCAGAGATCCAGGGTATCGCCTATACTGCGGGACCTGGCTTGATAGGCGCATTGCTCGTCGGCGCAGCTACGGCTAAAAGTCTGGCCTGGTCATTAGATATTCCAGCCCTAGGCGTACATCATATGGAAGGTCATCTACTTGCACCCATGCTGGAAAAACAGCCGCCCGAATTTCCTTTTGTTGCCTTGCTGGTTTCAGGCGGGCATACCTTATTAGTTGAAGTCAAAGCTATCGGGCAATATCAACTACTAGGCGAATCCCTGGATGATGCCGCAGGTGAAGCCTTTGATAAAGCCGCCAAAATGCTTGGACTTGCCTATCCGGGCGGCCCCTTATTAGCCAAACTCGCCGAACAAGGAAACGCAAACCGCTTTAAATTTCCCCGCCCAATGACCAACCGTCCCGGCCTGGATTTCAGTTTTAGCGGCCTGAAAACCTTTACCATGAACACCTTAAATAACACTGAGAAGACAGCACAAGACAAGGCAGATGTTGCGTTTGCATTTCAACAGGCAACTGCCGAAACGCTAGCGATAAAATGCAAACGCGCTCTCAAACATACGGGGCTCAAGCGCCTGGTTGTTGCAGGAGGAGTCAGTGCCAACACTCAGATACGGCAAACATTAACAACAATGTGCAATAAAGAACGAGCCGAAATATTTTTTCCCAGGCCTGAATTTTGCACCGATAACGGCGCGATGATTGCCTATGCGGGTTGCCAGCGCCTCCTTGCTCAACAGCAAGAATCTTTAAGCATTAATGCCAGACCTCGCTGGCCAATTGATGAACTATATGCCAGAACTGAGTAACTACCAAACAATTATATTGTTACCATGAAGAGCATGAATACCCTGAAGATTTGACCGCCTTAACCTTTATTTTCTTCATGAGCTTCATGGTAAAACTTTAAAACCAGTATTAACTCTCTTCACCTGCCAGCAAACGCCGAATATTAGTCTTATGTCGCCAGATTAGAATAACTGCGATTAAAGCGGCGACATACACCAAAGGCTGCATGCCCATTATCAAATAAACATAAGCAGGTGCCAATGTGGCCGCCACTAATGCAGATAATGACGAAATTTTGAATAATTTATACACTGCAACCCAGCTTAGCAGTACTGCCAAACCAACCATCCAGTTCGCCCCTAATAAGACACCAAACGAAGTCGCCACACCTTTGCCCCCGACAAAACCAAAAAAAATCGGATATAAATGCCCTATAAAGGCAGCAAGCACTACTGCGGATAAAATCAACGGATCCACTGCTATAAACTGCGCCACCATTACCGGGATTAATCCTTTGAGCATATCGCCCACCAAGGTAATAGCCGCCGCTTTCTTGCCGCCAATACGCATCACATTAGTCGCCCCCGGGTTTCTCGAGCCTTCCGCGCGTGGGTCTGGCAAACCCATTACCCGACAAACAATAATTGCACTGGAAATGGAGCCTAATAAATATGCAACTGGGACTAAAAGCCATTCAATCATTTTTCTATCCTATTTTTAAAAAATATAAGTTCACTACTGCATAACAGGGCAATTTCCCTGCTACAATTACTCATACAGTAATGTAATTATAAATAATAACTGGAATCTTAATGGACATTATTTTTTTAGGTGGCTTAAAAGTTGACACAATTATCGGCATCTATGACTGGGAGCGGGAAACCCGACAAACAGTTATTCTGGATATTGAAATGGCTCACGACATCAAAAAAGCCGCTGTAACAGATGATATAGAAGACACTTTAGACTACAAAGCCGTTTCCCAACACGTAGTGAGTTTTGTAGAACAAAGCGAATATTTTCTGGTAGAAAAACTTGCCGAAGAAATCAACAGCAGCATTCGTAAAGAATTTAATGTTCCCTGGGTAAAACTAACACTTAATAAAAAAGGTGCCATCAGCGGAGCTAGCGATGTCGGCATCATCATAGAGCGCGGCGCAAAATAATAATGCCTCTCTGCTTTATCAGTCTAGGTAGTAATATCAATCGGGAGCATAATATTTCTTCCGCTCTTGAGGTATTACACTGCAAATTTGGCGAACTCACTTATTCCAGCACTTATGAGTCAGCTTCAGTCGGCTTTTCTGGTGAAGCCTTTTTAAATCTGGTTATCTCTTTTTTCAGTGACCATGACCCACTACACATCACCTTACAGTTAAAAAGCATAGAAACAGATCACCAGCGAGTTCGGACTCAAGAAAAATTCTCCTCACGCACACTCGATCTGGACCTGCTCTTATATGGTCAGCAGATTATATCTAACAACGCCCTCAATATTCCGCATGATGACATCCTTAATTACGCTTTTGTCCTGGAGCCTCTCGCTGAAATAGCGCCTAATCGACATCACCCGATTAAAGATATCTGCTACCAAGAACTCTGGCAAGACTTTGACAAAGATACCATTCAGCAAGAGAAAGTTGATTATGCTTTAATAAAACATACCAGCGAATCCTAATTCTTTATCTCCGCAAATATTAATATAATAACAGCACCTTGGAAAAAGCAGGATCTGCACTATACTTACTTACTCATCAATCGTAGAGGGATTTAAAATGAGAAAGCTAATTATAATGTTAATGTTTTTGTCATTTAGCGTGTTTGCAGAGCCGGTAAACATCAACACCGCAAACGACAAAGAAATCTCCACCGCACTAGATGGAGTGGGAGATAAAAAAGCAAAGGAAATTGTAAAATATCGTGAAATAAATGGCGCATTTAAAAGCATTAATGAACTCAGCAATGTCAAAGGGATCGGTGATAAGACCATTGCCAAAAACAAGAAAAACATTAAATTAAAATAGGGGTAATATTCTTCCACTTTAATGAGGAGGACAGAGCCATTCTGTCCTCCCTATCAAACCCTGCAGAGACTGTAAATAAATTTGTGTAAGTGTCTATCATTAACTTCAAATAAGAAGAGGATAGATCAACATGAATAGAAA
>DUBW01000050.1 GCA_012960135.1 Methyloprofundus sp. | reverse complement strand
TTAATTATCAATCATAGAGATTAAATGATTGGATCAAGGTGAAAATTAACGATAATTTAGGTTGCTTTTTAAGACAGTATCTGACCCCATTGGTTTTACATTGGTTTTACTCTATTAAATCAAGGAATGACTAAACTAAGAACCAATAGGGCCAAAACCAATGGACAAAAGGCGATATGAGTCGCCTTTTGTCGTTGACGGACAACGGCCGCAAAGCCCCTACCCTAGTTGAAATGTAACATGATCGTTTTAAAAATACCATGGAGGGCAAAGCCCCCCATGCTGACGCCATTGGTTTCACAATACCCTCAAAATCGATAACCTTTTACACTACCAGATCATCGATTTTTGGAAATTTTCAAAACGACGTCATTGACCTCACACGCGCTAATTACTTACATGTATAAGGAAGGATTAGCACTGCCAAGTACGGCAATCTTCAGGCGAGGCAGCGGATGTACTTCCGGTGCAATTTGAACAACTCACGTAGCAGGTTAAACCACCAGGGGTGAGGCATCGCACCTGTCCACTTGCTGTACCAAGCGTAAGCCCACCGCCTTCAGTATATGACCCCAGCTGCCATTCCAATTTACCACCAATTAGGGGGTTTTGTATACGTTCTAGGACGGCGCTGTGAAAGCCCCCGTTAACCTCAAGACAGGGAATGGTTACATTCAAATCCGCATCCACAGTCGCATAACAAGGAAGAGTAGGATCTACATGTGCGAGTGCCATGCCGCTAAATCCAAAAAATCCCAATGTTAATAAACAAAATAATCTAATTTGTTTCATTTTGTTCTCCAATTTTTAGTGAATATTAATAATGCTTAGAATTAGGCAATGTTAAATCCTGACATTTTATCGTTATTAAGCTCACCCCTATTAAATCAAGGAATGACTAGATTAAATGCATTGCAGACTTTCTCCAGTTTGAAAATAATTAGGGACAGTTACTTACACCCAGTATTTGGGCAGGGTGACCACAATAGTACTCCATCAATGCTTGTATCAGGTAGATCACCCATGTTTCCGTACAAATCTGTTACTGTCTTGCCCTCCGGTATGCTAAATATCAACTGCGTCGAGGCATTGAGGCCTGTACTGTAATAGGTACCTACATTGACGCCGCCTGACACGTATACAATAGGTGTTCCCTTCTCCCCATATAGCTGAGGAGAGAGAATATCAATGTTATCAAGTTGCTTTATTGAGTCCATGATATTTGTGGTGGCGCCGTTAAAAGACACAGTGACCAGCGTCTTTAAAGTAGTTCCTTTGCTGTTAAATGCTTTTTTGACATCCCCGAGACTCGTTGTCAGCTTTTTTATATCTACATTGCTCTCAAGATCGTAGGCAATGCCCGTCACCATAGAAAGGTCAATTATTGGAGATTGCACTCCACACCAGCCAGGATAAGTATATGATCCCTTTTGAACAGCTGCAACTATTTGGTCTATCGCATCATAGGGGACGGAAGTAGTCCATCCCGAATGACCAAGCCCCCCCCCGACAGTTATATAAACGTCACCTTTAGTGTTTTTAAAGTAGTTATTTGCGGCCAGCCCATTAGCACAGGACAGATTGTTTAATATGTCGACATAAGTGTTGAAGCCATTAAACAAGATTGTTGGCCCCGTCACCTGAGGTGGTATTGATGCGAGTTTTGATGTATCATGCTGCCATATGCCGATGACGTTAGAGCTTTGTCCAACAGTCCCGTTTGCTGTACCAAGCGTAAGCCCACCGCCTTCAGTATATGACCTCAGCTGCCATTCCAATTTACCACCAATTAGGGGGTTTTGTATAGGTTCTAGGATGGCGCTGTGAAAGCCCCCGTTAACCTCAAGACAGGGAATGGTTACATTCAAATCCGCATCCACAGTCGCATAACAAGGAAGATCAGCATCTACATGTGCGAGTGCCATGCTCCCGCCTCCCAGAAAACCCGATATTATTAAAGCACTAAATAATCCAATATGTTTCATTTTCATCTCCACTCTTTAAGTTAATAATTTATTAATTATTATTAAGCAATGTAAAATCCTGACATTTTAGCGTTATTAAGTTCACCCCCTATCAAATCAAGGAATGACTAAATTAAATGCATTGCAGACTTTCTCCGGTTTGAAAATAATGAGGGTCAATTAAACTAGTGATTTAGCAGTCTATAGCACTCGTTATGCTTGAAATTGAATATTAAACAATAATTTTAGTTCTGGTGGTGGCTGCTACTTTGGATCTCCATCAATGCTTGAATCAGGTAGAGTGGCGATGTTCCCATGCTGCTCGTATTCATTGTATTTATGGTCGGCTAAACATCGACTTCGTCTAGGTCTTGAGGCTTGTATTGTCATAGGTACCTACATTAACACCTTTTTTTGCATTCTATCAGAATACCCAGTGTAGTTGTCAAGTATTCCTGTAGACTTTATATGCTTCTTTATTGAGTCCACATTACCTATTCCTAAAACCAATAGCCACTGTTTTTAAAGGTGACTTAATACCCTAAAAGTGCACTAAAAAACCCTGAGTCTTCAATATCAACTCTAACTTTCCAAAACTTCGCACAAAAAACAGTGAAAATCTCATCTCGTCACTACTGGAAATAGGGCAAGTAGATATTGCCAGCATCGTCTAGTATCGTTGGAATTTCACATTATTAAAAGCTAGAGACTAGGCCACGGTATTTTCCGATTAAAGCCCTTGTTAGCTGACTATCGCCCATGCCTGGTAAACACATAAAAACAAAAATAACAATGCGGTAGAGTAAAAAGTTAGTGCAAAACCAAAGGCTCTAGATACCGCACCCTTTTTGTAACCCTTAAAGAATAACGTACGACCTAGCGCAAAAAGCACAGAACAAAGAGGTATGGCAGATAAGAAAGAAACGGGCATTAAAAAACACCACGCTGTGTATACAGCTACAGTAATAACAAACTGCTCTAACGTATTTTGAAGAAGGCTTTGTAGAACAATAGCATTCTCAGAACCTTTAGTTAACCCACTGCCATCAATGTCATCAGGACTAAAAAAACGAAACTTAGCCATTCGACCAATTGACACAATCAAAAACAAAGTCGGCAGAATGATTGATGCCCCAAGAATATCTATTCTACCTTGGATATCGATGATTTTTGCATACGAAAAGGGATCTAAATATGCACCCAGTGCAATGGTAAGCGCGGATACGGTCAGGGCAAAAACCATTCTCTTGGAAACACCTAATTGCTTTGCTGAAAGTGACATACATTATCCTTCGGTTAAAAGGGGACTCTACCCTTTATTTTATTTAAAAGGTCGGCCCTGAACAACCAACAGCAGGGTCAAGTCTTGCAATCAAGCATTTTTAGGGAACTGTACGATTATGGCTCAATCGCTGCCAGCTATGGAGAGCGAACGCGAGGGCTGGTAGTCCCCAGAAGGCGTAGGGGCGTTGTTTTGTCGGAATCCAGCTTGATTTTATCCAATTACTATAAACCGACATACAAGCCAAGGAATACTTATTCCGTTTTTTTGTACTTTAGCTGCATCCCACTTAAAAAATTACGCAAAATCTGATTTTTACACAATCTATAATTTTTATGGGCTGGCTTACGGAAAAACGCACTTAATTCATGTTTACTTAAACGAAAATCAACGGTTTCTAGTATCGCCATGACATCGTCATTTGTTAGATTTAAGGCGATTTTTAATTTTCTAAAAATAATGTTGTTAGTCACCAATTCCTCTGGTTCAACTTGGGCGCCCGGTTTTTTACCACGCTTATCATTGATTAAGCCATTCAGAAAGATCGCCATATTAATATCACTACATTCCTGATAGCTTAGGTCATCATCTTTTTTTAGCCAGTCGCTAATTTCTTGGCGCGAAACCTGATGATCAGCGAGTGCAA
The DNA here is from genome assembly GCA_012960135.1 of Methyloprofundus sp. Taxonomy (GTDB): domain Bacteria; phylum Pseudomonadota; class Gammaproteobacteria; order Methylococcales; family Methylomonadaceae; genus Methyloprofundus. The sequence goes on along the minus strand of DUBW01000050.1, from coordinate 15,703 downwards.
ATAGCGCGATCATTTTGGTATCATCAAAGTCGAAGGTGTAGCGAATGCGGCGTAAAATATCGTTATTAGTCATATCTATAAGCTTGTTAAATTGATCGCAAAAGTTTTATCTTGTGCTTAATAATGAGGGGGGCGTTCGTCAGCCACCGAAAGGGCTCCGTTAGACTGTACTGATGTCTCGGATAAATCACGCACCCGGCCAATTAACTGCTGGGTAAGGTGCTCTAAAGCATCAATTTGAGTTTGTTGCTTGCACACCACATCATTAAGCTGGGCAATGGTATCTTCCTGATAGGCAATCTTGGTTTCTATGGCAATAATGCGTTGCTTGGTCATCGTATTATTTTAAATATGAACAGCAATAATCTGTCGGGGTTTTAATTTTTATTTGAAATTTTGCATCACCGGGTACGGTAAATGATTCACCTGCATCGATACTTTGCCATTGCTGTGTTCCTGGTAGTAATACTTCAAGTTCACCCGCCATAATTTCCATGAGTTCTTTTGCGCCTGTAGCAAAGGTGTATTCACCGGGCAGCATAAACCCTAATGTTTTTTCTGTGCCGTCTGCGAATTGTATAGTGCGGCTGCTGACGTTTCCATCAAAATATATATTGGCTTTTTTTACTACTGTTACATTGTTAAATGCTGTCATTTTATGTCTTTTTCTTTTATTGCTTTATTGGGGAGACCAGAGGCTGGTACATCTGGGTAGAGCGGACTTTAGTCCGCTACTCTAAATCAATAATAGCGAACTGAAGTCCGCTCTACAGTTTGTTTTTTCTTTATACTTTTTTCAGGGCTATCTTAGCTTCATTCCATAAGTTATCTAATTCTTCAAGTTCACACTGTTTTACTTCGCGTCCAGACTGAACTACTTTGTTTTCAATATATTCAAAGCGTCGGCTAAATTTGCGGGTACTTTTTTTCAACGCTTGCTCGGGCTCAACCTGCATATGTCGTGCGAGATTCACTGCAACCAGTAATAAGTCGCCAATCTCTTCTTCAATATGCTCTTGGTCTCCTGATTCCCAGGCTTCTTTGACTTCGTCCAGCTCTTCTAATACTTTATCGTAAACCGGTTCAATGTCTGTCCAGTCAAAACCATGGTTTGCAGCACGATCCTGAATTTTCCTGCACTGCACTAATGCGGGCAGGTTTTTTGCCACGCCGGATAAAATCGTATGATTTTCAACTTCTTTTGCTGCTCTCTCAGACTCTTTTAGAGTTTCCCACGCTAGCTGCTGTTCTGCTTCACTGGCATACACGATATCAGCAAAAACATGCGGATGCCGACGCGTTAATTTATCTGCAATCCCTGCTGCAACCTGTTCAAAATCAAATAAGCCTTGCTCTTCGGCAAGCTGGGCATGGAACACTACCTGAAATAACAAATCACCTAATTCAGATTTGAGATCTTGCATATCATCGCGCTCAATCGCATCGACGACTTCATACGCTTCTTCCAGCGTATAAGGGATCAAACTACTAAAGTCCTGTTTTTTATCCCATGAGCAACCAGTTTCAGGGTTTCTTAGCTGCTGCATAATCTGTAATAACTGTTGCATATTTTTCATACTTATTACATATCAAAAGTGTGCATTTTATCATCCAGTCGAGGCCAGGCGGATACAACTGCCTTCACTAAGGTCGCTAGTGGAATGGCAAAAAAGACACCCCAGAATCCCCAGAGACCACCAAAAAACAAAATAGCAACGATAATAGCAACCGGATGCAGGTTAACCGCTTCGGAAAAAAGTAAGGGGACTAAAACCACGCCATCTATGGCCTGGATAATGGAATAAGCGATAACAATATACATAAATTCATCGCCACTAAAACCCCATTGGAAAAATGCGACGCCGAGTACCGGAAAGGTAACCAGGGTTGCACCTACATAGGGAATAATAACTTGTAAGCCCATAAACACAGACAGTAACACTGCATAGTTAAGACCCAGAGCTGCAAAAGTCATATAACTGGCAAGACCTAAAATCACCACTTCGACAAATTTGCCGCGGATATAGTTACCTAGTTGCATATCTACTTCTGCCCAGACATTAATTGATAATAATCTATCTCTGGGTAAAAATTTAGCAAACCAGTTGAGTAATACGGCTTTGTCTTTCAAACAAAAAAAGATTAAGACAGGAACCAGAATAAGATATACCAGGGCACTGATAATACCCACTACGGATGAAGCGGAAAAACTTAATAAATCTTGTCCGTAATTTAAAGCTTCTTGCTGAATAGCAAACATAAGATCACGTAATTTATCCGCTGAAATAAATTGCGGGTAGGCTTCAGGTAATTTTAGAATTTCAGCTTGCGAGCTTTTAATAATATCAGGGGTATGTTGTAGCAGTTGCTTTAACTGCTTATATAACATTGGCATCAGGCCAAATAACAAATAACTAAACCCTCCCATAAAACCTGAAAATACAATAAACACGGCAGGTAGCCGACTGAGCTTATGCTCTAGTTTTTTTACCATGCCTTCTAATAAATAGGCTAATACAATGGCAATAAATACTGGCATTAATACATCGGCCAACGAGGTAATTAACAAAAAACCAACGATTAAAATGATAGCTAAAGCAACAGCCTGAGAATTAGGTAAAATACGCTGTAAACTGTCTTTTAAAAACTGCAGGTTGGAAAAATCTTTACGCTTCATGATGACTTATTATTATTTTAGGTGTCCTATATCCGAGGTCACGGGCGATAAGTGGCATTCGTTTTCGGGGTTTCGCTGACGCTGACAGAGATAACTTCCTGCCATATCTCTTTGGCATGATCGTAAAGATATTTAGCTATGCTTTCGGCGGTAGTCGGACCTGTTAATACATCATTGAGATGACGGTGATCAAGCCTTTCATCTATCATATTTTTAAAAACGCCAAGTTCATTATAATCAACCACAAACCCAGTCGCATTAAGTTCTTCTGCCGCTAAAACCAGTTCTACAACGTAATTATGACCGTGCAACCGGCTACAGGGGTGTTCATCGGTTAAACCTTCGATAATATGACTTGCACTAAAATTAAATTGCTTGGAAATTGTGTACACGCTTGTTTGTTGCCTTCCGTTTATCCTGGATAAATCAGGTATATTTTTTGTCATTAAAAAAGCTGACCCTAGAGAGTCTACTATTATTTACCTTTATATTAACATGCTTTATCGTATAACTCGCCAAGACTTGGGAATAGTTCTTCTGGTCCAGCGACAATACTTTAAACTTTCTCCGCTATAACCGACTTACTTAATTGATCTATCTTTGCGCAATAGTCATGGTATTCATTCGAGTTGCTGGGTGAATAATTCAGGTTTTTAAATAAACCGGTCAATTTGGTAAAGTAATCCCGTACAGCCTCTTTATTACTGAATTGGTAAGGCTTATTCACCAAGTCGACAATACGATTTAAACTTTCCTGTTGCCTAGCGAGAGGCACTGCTGCATCGACTGCATCAAAAGCATCTTGCTGTAAATACACCATATCCAGAAACAGGGCTTGCTGGTAGGTTACAAAATCCTCGGTAGTAATACCCTCTTCACCGGTGACCTGAATCATTTGTAAAATAGCGTCTCCTTTTTTCAATAGGGCTAATAAATCCTGTACATTATTGATCCATGACTGGGATAGGTTTTCTGTAAACCAGGGCTGCAGTTGTTCTAAATAACGTGACCAGGATAGTAGTGGATCTACTGCAGGATAAAAACGTTTATACGCCCGATCCGCACTGAGCCCTAAAAATGTTTTTACCGTTCCCAAAGTAGATTGGGTAACAGGCTCTTCAAAATTTCCTCCCGCTGGCGATACTGTGCCGATCATTGTTAAACTGCCCTCACTTTGATCAGCGGTTTTAATCACCCCCGAACGTTCATAAATACCTTTAATTGCAGAATCCAGATAAGCAGGAAAGGCTTCTTCGCCTGGAATCTCTTCCAGACGACCTGATGTCTCACGCATAGCCTGTGCCCAGCGAGAGGTGGAATCGGCAATAATCAAGACGTTCAAACCCATTTGGCGGTAGTATTCACCCAGAGTAATCCCGGTATAAATAGAGGCTTCACGCGCGGCAACCGGCATGGACGAGGTGTTACAGATAATCACCGTGCGGTCCATTAAGGTCTTACCTTTAACATCTTTTAATTTCGGGAACTCGGTAATGGTTTCAACGACCTCCCCCGCCCGCTCACCGCAAGCCACAACGATCACAATATCGACATCTGAATTACGTGAAATTAAGTTCTGTAATACGGTTTTTCCCGCGCCAAAGGGCCCCGGAATACACCCCATACCACCCTTAGCGATTGGAAAAAAGCTATCAATCAGACGTAAATGGGTAATTAAAGGTTCATGAGGGTACAGCCGCTGTACTATATTCTGCTTTAACAGAGCATGTGGAATGGCTTTACGCACCGGCCAGCGCTGCTTTAAAGTCAGTGTTCTTTCCTTGCCTGAATCCAGTCTAATCTTTGCCACGGCTTCATTCACGGTGACTGAGCCTTCCTGTATCCAGCTGACCGTAACCTCACCTTGTACATCAAAAGGCACCATGATTTTATGCGTAAAACCTCTTTCCTGCACGGTACCAATCACTGAACTTGCCTGTAATACTGTTCCTGTCTGCACAATCGGCGTGAACGCCCATTTAGTATTGTTATCCAAAGCAGGTAAATCTATGCCTCTCGGTAAAAAATAGCCAAATTCACTGGCCAGTTTGTCGAGTGGGTTTTGCAGACCATCATAGACTTGCCCTAACAAACCAGGCCCCAGCTCAACTGAAAGCATCTCTGCACTTTGTTCTACCAAGTCACCTACCGAAACGCCCTCCGTACTTTCATACACTTGCGCATCTGCAACCGCGCCATTAATGCGCAAGACCTCTGCCTTTAAACGTTCCTGATACTTGGCATCACTGCGTTTAGGAAGAATATAAACAACTTCATTCTTGGTTAAAGGCTGCTCACTACCCGCTAGTGTTTCGATAGAGACCAAACTATCCTGAATGGATACGACTCTTGCTGTTGCCTTAGTTGTGTTATTCATTTATTTCTCATCAGTCCAAAAGAATATGCCTAGAATGGACACTAGCTAAAGGGTGTTTATTTCAGCTTGCTGGTTAAAATCACCCAGGCCATTTTTTACCAATAGCTCAAATTGTTGCATGGCCTCCTGCTCATGACATTGTGTCCATCTACTGACAATATTCCAGCGTAAGACATAAATTACCACGGCTTCAAAATCAAAATAATGGCTATGTCCTATACTTTCATAATGTTCCCAGCTCAAATTTAATAATAATTTTTCTAATTCAACGCTCTTATCTTCGATAAACAAAGTATTTGCATGGCTTACCCATGCAAAGCGGTGGCTTAAAGAAAAATCATCGATTTGCCAGTTTTTACGAATAAAGGGGACCACCTGCCCATATCCCCAACGCTCATTTTTTGCTGGTGCGTCTTTGCCCAGTTTACGCCGGCGTATGGCAGCCATGATAGTGCGTAATTCCATACGCCAGATAATGACTTCTTGCAGAAGAGGCTTATCTAAAGACTGTAAAATGTGCTCTGCTGCAATTGAAATCTCTACATCATTATTTTCCGTACTCATCTTAGCCCAGTGCAAATTTGTTTCTATTTCGGCTAATTGCTGTCTATCTTGATCATTCAATAATGCCAATCGACGTTCTAGATGCAGACGGGTAACGGGCTTACTTTTCACATCCCACAGTGACATAGAGTGTGGTGATAAGCTCGCTATCAACATTGCATAGTCTGTCTGTTGCCCGCTCACTTTACGATGCCTTGCAATAGGGTCCTGAAACGCGGCTGTAGATGCTCTAGCAACAAGGCAGTAAGTGTTTGATCAGTAAAGTCGATCACCATATCATCATCTTCTAACCTGACTGATAAACCTGTGCCAAGATCATCAGCAACATTAATAGACACCCCTTTACGCAGCATGTCAGCGGCTATAGCTGCAGTAAAATGCGTTAGCGTACCGAGCTTTAATTCTTCCGGGTTGTTTTTTAACTCTTCGACACCAACCGGACTATTGGGTAAAAATATGCTGATATTTTCTTTATTATCCAGGTCCAGTTGCTCGCGTACCTTACCCGCTAGTTGCAAAATAAGACGCTCCAAAAAAGCCTCCTGATCCATTTTCTGACCAACCACACGCTGTACTTCTTTGCTAAAACTACCTAATAAAGTATCGCGTAATTTTAATAAGGCATCGCGTGTCGCTAGTTTTAAGGCATCTTCGCCGGCTATCCGCAGCGCATCACTTTTGTTTTTTGCCTCGGTAACTAATAGCTGCGCTTCTAATTCAGCCTCCTCAATAATCCACTCGGCTCGCTTTTGCGCATCGAGGACTATGCTTTCTGCTTTCTCCTGACCTGCTTCTACGCCCTGATCGCGAAGGCGCTGAATCAGGTTCTCAACGCCCGAAGAAGTAGCTTTTGAAAGTTGGTCATTCATATTGGTTTATCCTTAATAAATGGAAGTGGGGGCTTTAGTCCCGCTAATACAGTAACAACCGGCGGGGCTAAAGACCCTACTTCCGACTGCTTAAGCCTGTGGAATGCCCCCACTAATCACTAGCGCAAAAATAAAAGCGAATACCGCAAAGCCTTCAACAATCGCTGCTGGTGCTATTGATAAGCCAAAAATCTCAGGTTTTTCCTTGGCCGCATGTATTGCAGATGCACAACATTGCCCCTGATAAATAGCGCTATACATTAGAGCTATTCCTGCGAGAACACCGACTGCAAATAAACCAGGAGCGGCTTCTATTGTGACCGGTCTATTCAAGGTAAACATTACTACGATTCCATAGATAACTTGTGATGAAGGCATCGCCGACACACCCACATAACGTCCATAACCACTATCAGTATCCAGCATTGCACCGATGGCAGCCTGTCCAGCAACGCTACAGCCCATAATACTACCTACTGCACCGAGAGCCATCGGTGCATAAAGTCCTATCCAGCCTAAAACAATCACAAAATCATTCATCAATAACCCTCTTTTTTAGAAAATGCATTAAACGGATAACCTTCGTCAGAGACACTCCAGTTATAAAACTCAATAAAATTCAGACGCAAACCATGCACGACACCACTCATAATCCCCAGCATGATATTAAGTGTGTGTCCTATTAGTAAAATTAAAATACTGAATAACAATCCCATTCCGGGCATCGCATGATAGACCTGCGTGGCAAGATCATTGAAAGTCAGCGCTAATGAAGCACTGGCAAGACCCAATGCAAATAAACGCATATAACTCAAAACATCGCCAAATATTTTGGTAATACCGGTTAAGCTTTTTATGCCATCAAATAAGTATAAAACTACATCTAATAACCCACGTATAGGTCTGTCAGAACTAAACAGTATCAAGCACATAACAGCCAAGCCTAATAAACCATAAGCACTCTGCTCTAAATCTGCCTGCTGGCTATCTCTCGCTTGCCACAACATAAACCCGGCTAGCACAAATAAAGCCCAGCCCAAAGAAGCAAATCGGGTGGTTTTTTGCCGGTGTTGATACGCTTGTACTAGGTTTGCAAAAGCAATATGAATAACGCCGATAAAAATAGAGATTTTCATCATGCTATCAAAATCATTCATATCAAATAATTTTAATTTTGCGGCTAAAGTTCCCGCTTCTGGACTGACACCAAAATAACTCCCGACCATAACACCCCAGAGTAAAGACGCCGATAAGGTGATTAATAGTAATTGCCGAAATCGTATGCCTTTAATTGATGCACCCATATGCTGCCATTTTAGAATTAGAAAAATCATAAATACCGCTGCATAACCTGCATCGGATAAGATCATGGCAAAAAATAATGCAAATGAAAAAAACACCACAATGGAAGGATCCCAGCCATAATAATTAGGCATTTGGTAAAATTTGACGATCTCTTCACCCCCCGCAAAAGTATTGCTATTATTCAATAATGTTGGCGGTAACTCATCACCATCGGGATTTTCCTGTAGATATGCTAATTGTAATTCTGCTGCAAACTGCTCTAGCCGGGTAAGATCTGCAACGGCCACCCAGGATTGCAAAACAAAAACATCCGGTTCATCACGAGTCAATAAGTGTGCGGCCTTTAAATCTGATTGATTTTCATACTCCGCCAGATTTAACATGATTAATGACATCCATCGCGTCAGGTATTCGCGTTTGGCATGGGCATCTTCCAATGCTAACTCTATATTTTCTAATTGTTTAATAAGTTGTAACCAGGATACCTTACCCGTATGTGTTCTGATTACAGGCATGGCCTTAGCAGCGGGCTCTTCTTTGGCAATCACTGTTATATAGGCTTCGGTGTTGGTTTGATTGACTTGTTCCCAAACCAGGTCTGATGCTCTCACCTTGCTCATTAGGCGTTTCGGTACGATATAAAACCATAGTTTATAGCCAGATAATTGCTCCACTTCAGGCAGGTAAAAATCCCCCCATAAGGCAACGCCTTTAATACGTTCCTGTAAAAATTCAATTTGCTCCTGCAAAGCTATTAGCTTATTTTTTACTGCCAGAACATCTTGCACAACTGCCTTAAAGTCAAAGCCTTCCGGCTGTCTAACTTGATGACGGTGTTTACCGCATTGTTGTAAGTATTTCAGTGCAATCAGTGCTTCATTTATATGTTGCGCTGGTACATTATCTAATATTTTCAAAGCGCCGCGTAATGAGATTAAATGAGCTCCACCCAGGCTTTGCAATTCATCTAGGACAGCTGATTTATCGGCAATCAAGCCACATAAAGTTACTTTTTTTAAGGTCACAATTGCCATTAACTCACCTCTTTCAATCTCAGCCGTTTTTGTTTTGTGCTTTTCGCTCTCACGACACCAGCTCTATCTAAATCAGAAAGATATATCCGAATCTTGCGTATATCCTGTTGCGCCTGGGGAATTAATACCTTATCGAATAAATTAACCCGTTGAGTCACTTTTTTAAGTGCTTCACTCAGGGTTTCCACTCTTTGCTGCTCAACCTGCCGCTGTATTTTTAATTGCAGCATCGTTTTTAACTGAACAACTAGCTGATCCACCCAGTGAGGTTCTGTAAACAGAGAATAACTGGATACCTCTATACTCAGCTTGTTTAATACCGGCAAATGCACTCCGACAACATTTTCCTCACCCATTTCTACCTGAGTCAGTTTTACTAAATTTTGCACGTTAATGCTTTTATCTGCCAGCATCGGCAGCATTTTCGCTGTATTCTGATAGCACTGTTGTATTTCAAGCTCGGTTTGGGCAAATCTGAGCTGCGCTTTTTTACGCTCTACTGCCAGCTGCTGACGCTTTAAATCCAGCGATGGCAAAAACTGTTTAAAGCGTTTCAGTTTTGCACTGATATTGCTTAAAGATGCTTTACTGTATGCTAACCTGGCCATGGCAAGGTCACTCCTGATCCTGCTGCAGCGCGTCAGCTGGAGAAGATTTTGACAGCGCTTTAGGAAAATACTTATCGATCAAGACTTGCTTCATTAATAATTCACTTTCGTCAAAACATTCTGCCAGCGTTTGCCAGCAAAGATCCAGCGCTTCATCCAGAGGTATGGACACATCCAGGCGCATAAAGCGCTTGCGAAATAATTCACCAAACTTGATCTGTTTTTCATCAAAACTCGAGAGGTCAAATGCCATCGCTTGTTTTTGCTCGGCTTCCACAGCCCCGGAATAAAAACGGATCATGGTATTCATGATCTGTGCATGATCTTCCCGGGTTGAAGAGCCTATGACATGCTGTTTTAAACGCGATAATGAACCAAAAGGATCAAGCATATGATCATGCAGATAAAACTGACCTTCCGTGATATAGCCAGTATTATCCGGAACTGGATGAGTCACATCGCCACCCGGCATAGTAGTTACCGATAGAATAGTTACCGAGCCTGCACCATCATAATCACAGGCTTTTTCATAGCGGCGTGCCAGTTGCGAATACAGATCACCCATATAACCTCGATTGGCCGGCACACGTTCCATGGAAATCCCGACTTCTTTCATGGCATCGGCATAAGCGGTCATATCGGTCGCCAATACCAGTACCCGTTTACCTTCTTCGACAGCAAACCGCTCTGCGACAGCCAACGCCATATCCAGGACGATAAGCCGCTCCACAATAGGATCAGCAGCCAGATTACAGAACATGACCGTGCGTGCAAAGACGCCGGCATCTTCAAACTGTTGGCGAAAATAATGGTAATCATCAAAAATCAAACCCAGTCCTGCAAACACCACAATATCAGCATCTGCCTGGATACCTATTCGTGCCAGAAAAGGATTATAAGGTTCTCCGGAAACGGAAAAAATAGGGATTTTCTGACTCTCGACCAGACAATTGAAAACATCAATCATCGGCACATTGGTGTGAATCATCTTGGAGGCAAGAATACGCTTAACCGGGTTGACAGACGGCCCGTCTATCCCGACTTTTGGGTCATGAGCTAAATTAGAACCACCATCCATCGGCTCACCCAGGCTATTAAAAATTCGCCCCAGAATATCAGCCGAATAAGTCACTTGCATTGCGGTGCCTAAAAACCGTATGGATGCAGCATTAGACACCCCTTGTGTGCCTGAAAAAACCTGTAATGCGATTTCATTACGATCAATTTTAATCACCTGGGCAATCGAACTGCTAAATTCATCATCAACCATTGCCAGGTCGCCAAAGCGGGTAACCGCATCAGAGTTTCCTTCAGTTTCTGCAACACTCACCGTAATGATATTACCTACGATGGAAAGGATATTATGATGCCTGACCATTTGCCGAATCATACAAAACTCCTGTACTTATAATTAATACCGTAGCGCATTTGAAAGCGGTACTCAACTGACACTTCTGCTTTTGAATAAATTAGCTATGGACATTGGATCAGTCACTACACCTGCCATGACCACGTTATCCTTACCGTCTTTTTTTGCTTTATCCAGAGCTTTCTCTGCTTTACGCAGTAAATTAACCTTAACTTTAGCAGGTTTTTGTTGGCTACTGAAAGAAGTTTTATAAATCGAGATGCCAATGGAAATAGTCACAGAAGCGGCCTGATTGATTTGTATCTGCTTTACCATCTGTCTTATTCTCTGTGCAATTTCCTCGGCCTGCTCTGCTTCTGTATTGCTCAGCAGAGCGATAAACTTTTCTCTAGCGCACTAACAAATCATTATTTCGTAATTGCTCACGAATAGCCGCCGCTATAGCTATTAAAAGCTGATCACCTACTTGATATCCGTAGTTAGTATTGACATCAATATCCAGAGCAAGACAACATAATGGCTCAATACTACGCTGCGCCCTGGCTATTTCTTCACCTAGATGCTGCTCAAGAAAATGACGATTATTCACGCCTGTCAACGTATCCATCAAACTACTACGGTTGATCATTTCAAAATTCAAATGATTCTCTAGGAGGCTGTCCAAGAATAGAGACCCTACTACGGAAAAATCCCTTTTGGCCATTTTTCCCGAACATTTTCGTTAAAGAGCGCAACTATTCGCCTCAAATGTTCGAAAAAACTGACTCAAAAAGGCTTTCCCTCGCTACGGCTTCTATTCTCGGACAGCCTCCTAGGCAAACTCCGACGACCGCGCACATATGCTCAATAAAATCGCTAGCCATTGTGTCCACAAAGCGCTGCGGATCAAAGCTACCCATACTTAAGGTACCCAGAAACTTACCTCGGCGTAAGAAAGGAATAACCGCTACACTGGCGGGTTTACGTTTACCGTAGGCGAAAAAGTCAGCACATTTCGCGGTTTTATACGCGCCTAAATAAGGTCTTACCGAGCGCCCAAATTTGGCTTGTAAAAGCTTTTCATCCGGGAATATTATTAATTTGGGGTTATTGTTAATATCAAAACCACCTTCGGATAAATAATTTTCCAATTCTCCCTTTGCATCTATTAGACAAATGCCAATATAATCAAGATCAAAAAAATCCTGTGTGGTTAAAACATATTCAACCATTTCCACAAGCGCATTAAGATTAAGCAATTCCTTTTCAAACACTTGAAAACGCTGTAACGTAGTGCTATTAGCCTGCACACGCACTAAGGTGCTCTCCAGTTGGCTTTGCAAGGCCATTAAATCCGTTGTTAGGTCTTCTTCCAAAATATTTTCTCGGCATTAAAAACGATAATCCTAAGATTAGCAGTTTCAGAATAAAACGTAAGTATTTATCACATGACAGAGTCAATCCTCAAAAAAATAATCGCACTACGTCAACAAATTCAAGCGCATAACCACGCATACTATACCCTGGATGAACCCAGCATTACTGATGCTGAATATGATCGGCTGATCAGGTCATTACGCGCACTAGAAAAACAACACCCTGAATATGCCTCACCTGACTCTCCCACTCAATCTGTTGGTGGTCCGGTATTAGCCGCTTTTAGCAAGATTGAGCATGAAATGGCTATGCTGTCATTAGACAATGTTTTTTCAGCAGATGAACTGAATGAATTTATTCAGCGCATCCAAAACCGGCTAAAAAACACCCAAGAATTAACCTTTTGTGTAGAACCTAAGCTGGATGGCCTCGCGATCAGCCTATTATACGAGCATGGCAAACTGATTAGAGCTGCAACACGCGGTGATGGCAGCATCGGCGAAGATGTCACGCATAATGTCAAAACCATAAAAAATATTCCACATACATTGCAAGGTGATGCTATTCCTGTGCGGCTCGAAGTGCGTGGCGAAGTCATTATGCCCATCGCAGCTTTCCATGCCTTTAATCACCAGGCGCTTAGCAATGATAGTAAAGGTTTTGTTAATCCCCGTAATGCTGCAGCGGGTAGCTTACGCCAGCTAGATTCTAATATTACCGCACAAAGACCGCTGGCCTTTTATAGCTATGGTATCGGCATTGTAGAAGGAGGTATGTTAACTGATAGCCAGTTTCAAAGATTACAGCAATTAAAGGACTGGGGACTGCCTCTAACAGATGAAGTAATTCTGGCACAGGGTCCAGAACAATGTATTGCAGCTTACACCCAGCTGCTGGAAAAACGCGCACAACTAGATTATGAAATTGATGGTATCGTTTATAAAATAGATGACATTGCACTGCAAGAACAACTAGGCTTTGTTGCTCGTGCACCTCGCTGGGCTACTGCACATAAATTTCCCGCCCAGGAAGAACAGACGCAATTACTGGATGTAGAATTTCAAGTGGGCAGAACCGGAGCCATTACCCCAGTTGCTATTTTAGACCCTGTGTTTGTTGGTGGTGTCACCGTTAGTAGAGCAAGTTTACACAATGCAGATGAAATCCAGCGGCTGCAATTAAAAATCGGTAACACCGTCATTATCAGACGTGCCGCAGATGTTATTCCGCAAATTGTCAAAGCTATTCCGGGCTCACAAAGTCAAACAGAAATAATATTTCCAACCACCTGCCCCGTTTGTAATTCAGAAATAGAGCGCATAGAAGGCGAAGCCATTGCTCGCTGCACTGGCGGATTATATTGTGCCGCTCAGCGCAAACAGGCAATCAAATACTTTGCCTCACGTAAGGCCATGAATATTGAGGGCCTGGGTGACAAAGTAGTAGAGCAATTAGTAGACGAGCAGTTAATTAATAATCCCGCTGATTTATTTAACCTAACCGTCGAGCAATTGATTCCGCTGGAGCGTATAGGTACAAAAAAAGCCGACAACCTGATTAACGCCATTATTCAATGCAAACAAACCACCTTAGCTAAATTTATATTGGCACTCGGCATTCGAGAAGTCGGTGATGCTACGGCAAAGAACTTGGCTGAATATTTTCTAACTCTGGATGGTATACAAAAAGCCACGAATGAAGATTTAGAATTGGTTGATGATGTCGGTGAGATCGTCGCCAGACATATCGTTACCTTTTTCCGCCAAAACCATAATCAGGAAGTAATCACAGCGCTATTAGCAAGCGATATCCATTGGCCAGAAATACAGCCTAAAGAACAACAAGCACTCCCTCTTGCAGGTAAAATATTCGTATTAACAGGTGCCTTAGCCCACACTGACAGAAATGCAGCGAAGCAGACCTTACAAGCCCTGGGTGCAAAAGTATCGGGGAGTGTTTCCAAAAATACGGACTATGTTGTCGCAGGGGCAGCAGCCGGTTCTAAATTAAGCAAAGCACAGGACTTAGGTATTGCTGTTTTAACTGAGGATGAATTGGTTACCTTATTAGCATCATTTTAACTCTCCAGAAAACTGATAGGACTTGTTTCACCCATAAACTTTTTTCTAGCCTAAATATTTGACCATTAGTTCATTTATATGGCTTAATTCATCAACACTGTATATCAGGATATTAATTTATGTCTAAACCCCTATGCTCTATTATTCACATAGAGCCATAAGTTTTAGCCAATTACCTAATTCAGGATTGCCCAGTAATTGTTGCACGAACTTCTCTGCCAATCCTAAGTTTAACCGTGCCTGTTCACTTAAATCGGTGCCCAACTCAAAGTTCAGCGCCTGAATACTCAATAGAAAACAAGGTGGAGGCTGTTTATGCACAACATCCTGATAAACCGATAAGACCGAAGTGGGACTCATCGCATGAGAGGTATAACTCCGATCTTTTTCAGGCGCAAGCCGGGAAAATTGATAAGGCTGATCACAACCCACCGCAGCATCCACAAATAACACCAGGTCACGCCCCTCGAGATCCAGAGCATGTTCAATCTGCAATTGAAAGTCGGTGATAATCTCCAATCCAGAAAAATTAACGTGTTTTTCTATATATTCAATAAGCAAAGGTCCCAGAGCATCATCCCCTCTACTTAGATTCCCATAGCCGAAAACCAATACATTTGTCATTAATAAACCAAAGCCCACTACTCGTTAAATTGAGAAACAATTCACATAAGTGAAATTAAAAATCGATATTAAATGCTGAAATCTATTATAATACAAATTCCAAAGGGGACGACCTGGCTTCGACGTGGGTAACAAAACCTTAGGTGCATGTCGAGGACAGTACACCTCGTAAAATCTACTGAAACTTAAGTATTCGCAAATGACGAAAACTACTCAATGGCTTTAGCTGCTTAAACCCAGCACCATTCTCTTGGCTACATGTGCTTATGCGTGTAGAGTCCTTCGGGACATCCAGGAGTCACTCTACATAAGATCGCGTTAAGAACTTTGTTCGGAGTTCCGCCACGCTAAACCCAATCGAAATCGCTAAAAGTATCTTGGTCCGACGGGTAGCTTCTAGTTAAATCAAAGCGCGGAATAAACATGTAGATCCAAAGGCGGAGTACTTGCGGACGGGGGTTCAATTCCCCCCGTCTCCACCATTGCAAGGCTTTTTAAAAGCCAATAACGACCTGTAAGACCAGTTAAACAGTGGTTTTATGGGTTTTTTATTGCCTGTAACATCCTAAGGTGTCCTATAAAATACACCTTCTTTAGTAGTTCTTTTAGTAGTATCACGTCAGTACTACTAAAATTGGTACTACTAAAATGGCTAGATTAACAAAACCGCTAACCCATACAGAAGTAAGTCAGGCAAAACCAAGAGATAAGGTCTACACATTGTCAGATGGAGGGGGCTTGCAATTAAGAGTTAAGCCTAATGGTGTTAATCAGCGTTGAATATTTGCCACGTATCAGCGTCAGCCATTACCAAATGAAATATTTAAGCGGCTGATATA
>DUBW01000049.1 GCA_012960135.1 Methyloprofundus sp. | reverse complement strand
GATTCCTTGTTGAACTATATATTCTTTAACACTATTTGCTCTACGATTAGATAAAACATTGTTATACCATTCAGGTCCTTCATTATCAGTATGACCGAGAATGTCTAACGTGGCATTCGGGTTTAAGTTTAACATTTTAACCACCTTGTTTAATAATGGGTACGCATCAGTGCTGATGCTTGCCTGGTCAAAAGAAAAATATATAGGTGCGAAGTCCCACTCTTCTTGTGTCACGTTACCTTCATTAACCTCGGCCTCTAATAGACTGTTAGGGCTGTTATCAGTCTGAGTTGTTATAGGGGTAGGGTGGCTTGCTTTATAAAAAATATCAGTGACAAACTCAGCCATTTGTTGCGGACTGACAAGTGCGTCGACTGTTGTTAAAAAACCGCATTCTGTTATATCAGATAGCGAGGATAAAGTTGTTTGCCCTGCCTTATCTGATTCATTTCCTACCCAAATGGTAATTAAACATAGGCGGTCTGCATAACGGCTTTTAAGCTCTTCCGCAGCGCTAAATACAGAAGGCGTATATCCTTGTCCATCACTCAGTAAAATGAGTGCAATATTCCCGGTGGTGTTTTTCATGTCATTATTGGCGGCATTCAAGGCTGCTTGAATTGGTGTGCCTCCTCCTGAGCATTTTAAACTTTCAATCGCTTGCTTATAAATTGCCTCACTATGCGCACTCATTGGCTTGTTGAGATAAGTTGATCCCCATGATGAGCAGGAGGGCCCAAAGCCAAAGCTACGTAAAGCCGAAGATAAAGGGGCTTTATTTAAGGTTTTATTTAACCTGCTGACCAATGCTTTTTCTATGGTTAACTTGGTTGCGCCTTCTTCAAATTCGAGCCCATCATAAACATCGCTCATTGAGGATGAGGTATCCGTCAGCACCATTAAATTATGTGTGGTTTGACGTAACTCACCTCGCTGAATTTTTGGACTAAGGTCAATGGGGTTAAAATTGTTTGCTGGGTTTCCTGATTGTGTGGCACAACCACCCAGTAGCAAGTTGATTAGAATAAATAAATAATATTTGGTTTTCATAGAATATCCTCTTTTTTAAGAATGGTTTGTTATTAGTTGTCGTGATAAATTCAAATTGAATAGGGGGGTGGCTGGAAACATAGTGTGTTTTTAAATACAGTAAAACCAAGCACAAAAAGCAGCAGCAATACTCGGAAATTACTCATGCCAAATCCTCTTGTTCTGTATAGGGTGTGGCCGTGATGACATAACGATAAGGCGAACCAGAGGTCAATGCATCAAATGGCCAACAGGTTATAAGCTTTAGGTTGTCTACTTCATGATTAATAGTAATGTGTTGCGTTCGACTATCGATGATTTTAATCGTGTTCACACGATAGTGATGGTGCTGATTCGTATTGTCTGTGATTTGAAATTCATCACCGATGACTACATCTTGTAGAAAACTAAAATGAGTGTCCCTGTGCGCTGAAATCATTGTGGTTCCTTTACCAGGAAAAAAACTCTGTGGGTTATGTCCCGGACCAAATGCCAGACTAGGGCCGTGGTCACCGGATAAAACCATTAACGTTTGATCGTGCTTTTTGCTGCTTAGCTTCATAACAGGGTAGGTATCAGCCCATGACCAAGGTTGAATAGGTAGGCCGTTAGTAATGGATCTATTCCACGCGACAGTAATTAAATGTTGAGCAAGCACTGCTTTTGCAGGAATATAACCCCCATAGCAAGATAAGATCACACCTGACAACAACACAAAATTGGATGTCTTCATCTAACTTCCCAGTATCGTATGCCGGCAGACAGCAAGAGCGTGATAAAACCCAGTACACTCCAGAGTAATGAATTGGTTGCTGTGGCAGGAGCTGATACTTTGCTGGTAATAGCTTCTGTATATAGAGCCTTACCGCTTTCTCTAGTTATCAGTCTGTCAATTGCAACGAGCGAGGTAAACTTAGACACCAAGCTAGCATCCAACGCTAATTGTGTTATGGATTGCCTGATAGCCTTTTTTTCTGCAGGGGTATAGCGTTGGCGTAAAACATCCGTGAGAGACTCTATTTCCCCCCTAGCCCATAGTTTATGGATTCCTTTACTCTCATTTGTCGCCTGTATTTTTATGTGTTTACTAAATATGCCAAATGGCGTTTTCCCCGTAATCTCAATTTCCTTAGGTAATTGATTCATCTTGAATACCGCGCTAATAAGTTCGCCTTGGTATAAATCTGGAATTGCTGAATGAGCAGCTTCTGAGAGATTCATACCTGCAGAATTAATCTGTATATGAGTTAATACTGGCGATTGGAGCTTCTTAAGCAAGTACTGCATTTTTTCTTTTACTTCGCTCATTTTTCCGATGAATGTAAACGAACCGTTTCCATAAACCGCTAGTCGTTTCATTAGATAAGCATTAGGAGAAGAACCTATTGCGATGGTAAACAGGCGATCATGGTTGATTGACTTCTTAATGACTCTTAACAAGTCGTCTTCATTACCTACTTGACCATCTGTTAGGAAAATCACTTGCCTAAGGTAATTGATAGACTGTGTATCTCGAGTTGCAAAGGCGTACTTTAGTGCGTCTAATGGTTCAGTTCCTCCCGATGCATTAAGGTTAGAAATAAAGTTTATTGCCGCCTTTTTATTCTGTCCGTTTGCGGTTAGTGCTCGCTTGAACAGCGGTTTGAAAGAGGTACTAAAGGAGATGATGTTAAACCTGTCTTGAGGGGCAAGATCTCTAATAGACTGACTCAGTGCGGCCGATGCGTGTTGTAGTGATTGCCCATGCATAGAACCGGATGTATCAATAACAAAAACAACCTCTCTTGCTAAATGATGATGGGTATAAAAACTCTCTTTAGGGGGAGTCGCCATCAACAATAGATACGACTTGTCGCCTTTGCTTTCTGTAAAGACAGCCACTTCTGCCGTATGCCCAGGTTCTGCTGCCCAGGTTAATTCAAAATCTTTATCGGCTTGCGTGTTATTTGCTAATGTAATCTGCTTATTGAAGCCATTGGCATGATCAATCTTTATTTTATGGTAGCTAGACTGAACAAAGTGCGTTTTGAATCCGGCGTTTAAATTGATACTTATATTAATAGGCCTGTTAGCCTGTTCAGATTTAGGCGGTGTTATCATTGAAGCATCAGGGACAATATGGGTGTTGGCGTGGACACCAACACCGTTTATTGCTGATTCAATAGTAACGCCAGGGATATAGCGTTCTGATACCGTCATAGGGAAACGAATTGAAAA
>DUBW01000048.1 GCA_012960135.1 Methyloprofundus sp. | reverse complement strand
GCTGCAGATTTTGGTGCATATATAACCTAAATATATAACCTCAACTACCTGCTCTACATCAAGGTAGTTAACTTTTGAAAACCCTGGTTCAGCAATGGACTGGGGTTTTTTTATGTCTTAAATAATTCAATCAGAAAGAACTAAAGCACTCAATAAAGAAATCAAGGGGTCAGCCAGCTTGATTTCATAACTGCCTCCCTGTATAGTGCCTAAATGGCAAGATTATCAAGAATAGTTGTCCCCGACCAATCTCTACATATCATACATCGTGGAAATAACAGGCAAAATATATTTGAGTCTGGGGATGATATGCTACGGATAAAGGAAGATATAGAATTATCCTTGTCTAAGTCAAACTGTTATCTGCACGCATATGTCATTATGACAAATCACTTTCACCTGCTTATTACACCAAAAACTAAAGAGCAGTTAGCTAAGTTTATGCAGTCTATGGCAAATAGGTATGTAAGATACTTTAATGCAAAGCATCAAAGAACGGGTACTATATGGGAAGGACGTTATAAGTCATGCCTGGTTGATAGTGATCAATATCTATTTACTCTGTATAAATATATTGAAATGAATCCAGTCAAGGCCAGCATGGTTAAAGACATTGCAGATTATGAATGGTCAAGTTATCGGCATAATGCCCTGGGCCAAACTGACAAATTAATTACAGAACATCAATTATTTAAAGATTTAGGGGCAACTGCTGAGGAGCGTAGTGAAAGCTACAGAGAGATATTTGGTGCGCTAAATATAGCAAAGCAAGAAAGCCAAATAACTGAGGCAACAATGCGTGGTGAGGTGTATGGCAGCGATGGGTTTCATAGTAAAATAAGTAAGTTGATTTCAAGGACAACGAAGTTATCTTCTCATGGTGGAGATAGAAAAAGTGAAACATATACAAATCAATCTGGCTGACCCTTTGATCTCCGGATAGTAAAGAATAGGAAACAAATATGCCTGAGATAGCAAGATTTTATGGAATTGTTATAAAGTTATTTTTTGGGGATCATCCACCGCCACATTTTCATGCTGTTTATGGTGAACATGTGGGGTTATTTAATATTGAAACTCTTGAAATGATTGAGGGGATCTACCCAAAAGAGCAAAAAAACTCATTATCGAATGGGCAAAGTTAAACAAAACACAATTAAAGGAAATGTGGGAGACACAAGAATTTCATAAGCTCCCACCACTGGATTAATTATGAATATTCCTAGAATAAAAACTGCAAAAACAATTAATGACCATACTTTATTAATTGAGTTCGATAATAAGCATAAGAAAATGTATGACATTACACCGTTATTAAAGAAGGATATGTTTACTCCTTTAAAAAATCCTGCATTATTTAAGGCGGTTCAAGTAGAAAATGGTGGTTTTGCAATAGTTTGGACTGACAGTATTGATATAAGTGAGTTTGAGCTATGGTCAAATGGTCAAGCAATGCCCTAATCGGTGTCAATCAGCGTTGAAAACTTTCCACCTGTCAGCGTCCAAAAGTTTCCACAGGGTTTAGCAGGTTAATCTGTTTTTAGCCCTGATTTTCGATGCCTAAAACGGTAAGAATCGTTTCCTGTTTCGATGATGTCACAGTGGTGGGTAATTCTATCCAAAAGTGCTGCCGTCATCTTTGCATCACCAAAAACCTGTACCCATTCACTGAACTTTAAGTTGGTGGTTATTATCAGCGTGGTACGTTCATAGAGCTGACTGATGAGATGAAAGAGTAAAGCGCCACCAGATGCCGGGAATGGTAGATAACCTAGTTCATCAAGGATAACAGCATCCACCTGGATGAGCTTTCTAGCCATTGTCCCTGTTTTTTCCTGCTGCTTTTCAAGCTCCAGCAGGTTAACTAAATCTACCGCATTAAAAAACCTGATACGTTTCTCATGGTGAATGGCAGCAACGCCTAGCGCAGTAGCCAGGTGTGTTTTCCCTGATCCTGTACCGCCCACAAGAATGAGGTTGTGCGCATCGTCCATGAATTTCGCTGTTGCCAGTTGTTCTATTTGTGCTTGTGAAAGCGGTGTTTCATCCCATTTAAAGTTGACCAGGTCACGGTGTATAGGAAATCTGGCGACTTTCAATTGGTATTTTAGGCTACGTGCCTGGCGGTCGGTTATTTCGGCATTAATGAGTTGTCTCAGTAATAATTCTGGCGATAGTGCCTGCTGTCGTTGCGGTGCTTCGGCTTTGATATCAGCCCAGGCATCACTCATGCCATAGAGACGCAGCTCTTTTAGCTGGGTTAAGAGATCAATGGACACGATGACCTCCTAGTAGATGATCATAGTGCTCAAAGCTCGCTTGTGGCTCTGTCGTCAGCTGTAAATCATGACAGGCATTTAACGCTTTGGGGCGGTCAGGTTCTGTTAATCGCCTGATTTCATTCAGTACAATACTGCCAGTGACAACACCTGATTCCAATGTGAGTTTACAAGCTAGCTCGAACGCATCAATGCCAACCTCTTTTGCCAGCAATAGGCAGTCAACAAAGGCTTTATCACCTTTGTCTTGTTGCAAAAGCTTTGTTCTGACTTGCTGTATCGGTCCAGGTAAATCCCATGAGACAAAAGGGATACCATGCCTTAAAGCACCCGGTTTATTTTCTAAGACAGACAGGTAATGCCAGGGATTACACACCATTTCATCACGGATAAAGCTGCGTTGATGTTCTGCGATGATTTCACCCGCTGCTACGATGGTCAAAGAATAAGCGGTCACTCTGACAGAGACGATTTGCCCGACCCACTTGGCAGGAACACTGTAATTGTTTCTATCGAGCCTTACTAAACAAGTCCGGCTTACTTTTAATAAATGTTCAATATAGCCAGCGAATGGCGTTGTGATTTGGCGCAGTAATGGCTGCTCTTGTCGATAACACTCCGCAATTGTCTGTGAGGATAAAGTCGGATGTTTTCTGCTAGCCAGCTCCTCACAACGTTTTTCTAACCACCCGTTTAAATCATCAAAGGTGTTAAATTTAGCACGCGGCGTAAACAGCCACTCTCTAACATTACCGACCTGATTTTCTACCTGACCTTTTTCCCATCCAGCCGCTGGTGTACAGGCAACAGGTTCAAAGAGATAGTGATTAGCCAATGCCATAAAGCGGCGATTAAACTTTCTCTCTTTACCTACAAAGACAGTATCGACAACGGTTTTAAGATTGTCATAGGCCACCTGCAATGGCACACCACCCAAAAAGGCAAACGCCTTATTATGTGCATCCATCACCATCT
>DUBW01000047.1 GCA_012960135.1 Methyloprofundus sp. | reverse complement strand
AATAAAATTTATAGGCAATCCGTCCATGACTGAAGAATTAAATAGAGCAGATACAACGCTTGAAATACTAGCGCCCTCATCATTATCAGGCAATGCTATTCTGGAAAGCCCATTGCTGAATAAAGGAACTGCGTTTAGTGAGCAAGAACGTATTGACTTAGGCCTGCTGGGTTTATTGCCTCCACATATTGAGAGCTTGGACGGCCAGATTCTGCGCGCCTATGATGCATTTTCTAGTTTCGAAACCCAGTTGGAAAAGCACGTTTATTTGCGCGCTCTGCAAGATAATAATGAGACCCTGTTTTACCGCCTAGTACATGATTATCTAGTAGAGATGATGCCTATTATCTATACGCCAGTGGTCGGTGAAGCCTGTCAGAAATTTAGTGAAATCTATAGACGTCCCAGAGGACTATTTATTAGTTATCCGGAGCGTGAATATATCGAGAGCATACTAGACAATAGTATTGGGAAAAATATTCGTGTGATTGTCGTTACCGATGGCGAGCGAATTCTGGGCTTAGGTGATCAGGGTGCGGGTGGCATGGGTATCCCGATCGGCAAACTTTCCTTGTATAGCGTCTGTGGCGGAATAGATCCAGCAACGACGTTACCTATTACTCTGGATGTAGGTACTAACAATGAGGAACGTATCAAAGATCCATTGTACGTGGGTTGGCGCCATGCGCGCATAGAGGGTGAGCAATATTATGAATTTCTGGATCAATTTGTGCAGGCAGTAAAGCGCAAATGGCCGCAGGTGATATTACAGTTTGAAGATTTTGCCCTGACTCATGCGACCCCGCTACTGGAAAAATATCGCGATCAACTGTGTAGCTTTAATGATGATATACAGGGAACAGCAGCAGTTACCGTAGGTACCTTGATATCCGCAGTGAAAACCGCTGGACTAAGCCTAGGTGAACAAAATGTGGTTTTTCTTGGCGCTGGTTCTGCAGGCTGTGGTATCGCAGAGCAAATCATTGCTGCTATGGTTTTACAAGATATTCCAGAAGCACAGGCGCGAAGCCAGATATTTATGGTCAACAGTCGCGGCCTGATTCAGGATGCTGCGCCAGCAAAATTTCCGTTTCAGCAACGCCTGGCGCAAGCTTTTGACCGGGTGGTAAACTGGGCAGATGAGGGGGCTGAAAGTATTAGTTTGCTACAGGTAATCAAACAGGCAAAGCCTGCGATTTTGATTGGGGTTTCTGGTCAGCCGGGTCTGTTTACCGAAGAAATTATTCGTGAAATGACTGCTGGAACTGCCAGGCCAATTATTTTTCCGTTATCTAACCCAACGGCACGTATCGAAGCCACACCTGAAGATTTAATAAACTGGTCTGCTGGTAAAGCCATAGTGGCCACAGGTAGCCCATTTTCTCCGGTACAGTACAATGGCCAAAGTTACCCTATCGCCCAGTGTAATAATAGTTATATTTTCCCCGGGATGGGACTCGGTATACTTGCTAGCAGAGCGAGTCGAGTCACAGATGGCATGTTAATGGCTGCTGCCATTGCGCTGAGTGAAAGTGTTGCAAGCAGTGAAAGTGCGAACAGTCATGCAGATTCTAGTGAACCTGGTTTGCTTCCCCCGCTAGATGACATTCGTAAGGTGAGCAAGGGTATTGCACTAGCAGTTGGCTTGCAAGCACAGGACGATGGTGTTGCAGTTAAGACATCTTTAGGTGCTTTACAGGAAAAGATTGAACAGACTTTCTGGAAGCCGTGTTACCACCCTGTTAAGCAGCAATCATAACTATCTTTGAGCTTAGTTATTCAATGCTATAACAGTTCAGTCGCTAAGAAACGTACATGAAATACCGGGCCATAAATTATTTATGGAAGTGGGGCCCCACTTTTAAGTTACAAAACTTATTCCATGCGTGTCCCAACGCTGAATCACATAATTACAGACTAGGAGCTAAAAATGAGTTTACCGATTATGACTTACCAACCGGTAGGTGACAAAAAGAACACGGATTTTTTTAACGACTATCGTCTTAAAATTTATCAACGCAGGAAGTCTAGCGGCATTGACGATTTACTGGAAAATATTTGCGCACTCGTCGTGCAGGTTGAAACTGGAGATGCTCTCGCCTATATGGAAGAGTTATATCTGATGACACCTTTTCGCTTTCAGGATGCTTATCTTAATGACACACATAAGATTTATATTATGCAAGCCAGGCCTGAGTGGCCACGATATATCGTTCTGGAGCCGCTGGATAAATCCTTTAAAGATGATCTCACGCGTTTAAATATGCTCTATCCACTGGCGAGTAAAAAGCCTAATGCCCGCTATGTAGGTGAAGTGTTTAATACGCGTAACCTAAAGGAAACACGTAGTATTCTTGAGACACATAATATTCGCTTTCATTATCCCGATGAAACCGCAAACAAATTCTTCTCTAACCGTCATTTTAACTTCACCCAGCCTTCTTCGCTGACAGGGAATCGGGTCGGTTATTTGCCAACGGGTGCATTTGAAATGGAGCAACTGGAGTTAGGGCAGCGTATTTTATTGCGTAAAAATGAAGTAGAATTACTCGCCAAAGCAGCAGATAAGGCTGCAGAAAAAGGGACGAATGAGTTGCTGTTAGGGGTTGACCATATGGCGACGCGGATTTTGTCTGGTGAAAGAGAGGATGCAATTCTTGAATTCCTGACCATGTCAAATTACTATTTTTGGGGTGCATATAATATTGCGGATCAAAATTCGTCTACCAATGTTAATAGGCATCCGAATGTTAAAGATGACAAACTCTCACCGGCCAAGGTTTTCACGGCAAATAATACCCCTTCATTCGTTAATTCGTTCGAGAATTTACCCATGCCGACAGAAGACTTTGTCAGGAATTATGGCAGGCGTATGCATCATATAGCCTATGAAGTTAAAGATGGTGATTATCAGGGCGGAGAGAAGAATATCGACTTTGTAGTAGATACCCTGAAAAGTTATGGTCTGCCTTTTCTAGCCAATGTCGTTGGCGAATGTACCGACAAACCTAATCTCAAACAGATCTTTTCCAAACATTCAGAATACTCGATTCTGATTACCGAATATGTTGAACGCTGCCATGGCTTTGACGGTTTTTTTACCAAAGATAATGTCGCCGCTTTAACCCAGGCAGCAGGTGCGGATGAGCGCTACCATCACGGTAATATATTTGATTGATTTGTTGGTTACACTTATGCAGAACTTTAGAGATTATTAACTCAAGTTTCGGTATTCAATTTAGTGAAAATAACACAAAGTTTTAGGACTTGCTAGTTCAGTTGATAAAGTGATGGATAAAACTGGAGAATACATAAACTACTCTTGTGTGCATGCGCTACAATTACAGTCCCTTATAATGGCACCCAATATTTAGACCAAT
>DUBW01000046.1:40196-96857 GCA_012960135.1 Methyloprofundus sp. | reverse complement strand
AAGTAAATATTCTTTCTGTAGTGAAAACACTGGGAACAGCTGAATCTGTCTTAGGATCTGCGAATGCACAACAAATGCTAGTTGCTGGTGGATTTGACAATGGTTTCGTTCAACTTTCATTTTCTGGTGGTACAACGGATTATAACTTAGCAGGTACTCGTTATGTAGCAGCTTGGTTAGCGGCTCCAACTTTTACCGCAGGTAGTACTTCCGCTAACGGTGTACCTCTAACAGGCTTTATGGCTACTAGATCAGCCGTAGGTGCAGGAAACGTTGGTGAAACAATCCCTCATTTTTATCAGAAAGCTTACTAGCAGTAAATAGTTAGTCACAGTTTATTTAACTAAACTAACTAAGTAAAAAAGGGTGGGGTTTTAATACCTCGCCCTTTTTTTTGAGCTTTATAAGTGAAATAATAATTATGGCTGCAGTTTTTTGTGGCTACTTAATTAATTAGGACAGGGTGGGGTTGGTACCTCACCCTTTTTTTTTGGAGTTTTATAAGTGAAAAAAATATTAATTATGGCTGCCGTTTGTTGCGGCTTCTCAACGATTTCTCAAGCACAATTGCTTCAAGATAAAAATAATATACAGGTGGATAGTGTCAACTTGGACATATTATTAGATACCGCGCCTGTCGCAGCGCAAAAAAAATTACTCAAAAACAAGCACGACCTGGAGGTACAGCTCAATCAGCTATATTTAAGAAAAGTATTAGCAAAAATGGCTGTGATAGAGGGCCTTGATAAACAAGGTATTAATGCTGAACGTCTGCAGGCAATTAAGGAGAAGGCATTATTTTTATTAAAGTTAGATGCATTAAGAAGATCAAATACAAAGGACTATTCTAAGTATGCAAAACAGATTTATCTGGTGAATCAGTCAGATTACCCTGTTGTCGCCCGAGTGGATGCCGCGCATATATTAATTTCGACAAAAACATTACCCGATGCTGAAGCATTAGCAAAAGCACAGGAAATTAGGCAACAATTAATGTTAGGTGCGAATTTTACCGAACTGGCACTAAAAGAGTCTGATGATAAAACGGTAAAAACCAATAAAGGTGAAATGGGCGTGTTTACCAGAGGACAAATGGTAAAGCCTTTTTCAGATGCAGTATTCGCAATGCAGGTGGGAGAAATATCAGAGCCAGTGAAGACACAATATGGCTATCATATCATCAAGCTGAATAAAAAATTTCCTGCAGGTTTCCAGCCGTTTGATGAAGTAAAAGCGGAAATAATAAGTGGGTTTAAGGCAAAGGACTGGGAAACAGCAAGAACGGCTTATTATGAAAAATTGATAAAAGAAAATGAAATGAAGATAGACGAGCTTGCTGTTGATGAGTTTGTCATCAAGAAAATGAAGGAGTTAAATAGCGAGCAAAAAAGTCAATAAGCTGTTTTAGCATAAAGAAAATGAAGGATAAAACTTTTTTCTTGGTAAACTTTAATGGTGAGGTCTTGAGTTTTAGAAGGTAGGCTGATAAGATTCAGAGGCTAACCCGGCAACTAATACACGGTACAGTGTTGATGCTGGATTTCACAAACTCAATTCAGCCTACCAATAACACCTATATGCACATACTATACTTGTAGTTTCTAGGTTTCAGCATGGAAACCTTTGGAAAGGCTAAAGCGGTGGTTGTCTTATCTTCATCGCTTGATGTTTTTATGATAAATAAAAAGTCATAGGGTAAACGATGGTCTTTTTGAAATCAGCTCTGCTAGTGACTCTGTTATGGGTGCTCAGCATCAGTCTGTTCAACAATACGCAGAGCATTCAACAGCAATATAAAAACACCTTGATCCATCAGCGCAAAATAGGGGCTGCACTGGCATGGCAATATTGCCGTCCCACAAGTATTCAGTCCTGTCCAGAACCATTATTACTAAACTGGGGGCAGGCTTTACGCTATTGTGCCCAGCTAGAGTGGAAAACTTATTCCGACTGGCGACTTCCGAGCCGAACTGAGTTATTAAGCCTGGTCAATCGACAAAAGCGCACCCCTGCCATTAACGAGCACTTAGCTCATGATACTAAAGACACTGTGTATTGGACGTCCAACACCGATTTTCAGCATCCTGAACTAGCCTATTATATTTCCTTTTTCAGCGGTAATAGCTATGCGAATAGCAAGCAAATACAAGCTTACGCGCGTTGTGTCAGGAAAGGGTGATTATTTTCTGGGCAGATCAGCATTCAGTGTCAATAAGAGATAACAGGGCCAGAAAACAGCTGCTATGGACTTTTGTAAAAAGATTGTATTGTTGATAGGCATTTATAGTCTCCTGATAGGCTGCAGTCGCGAGCCACAATATTATTATGATCAACAAACCAGGCTCTACTGGATGCATTGTCCTGCAGGACAAGAGTATACCGGTATGTTATGCCAGGGTAATGCAGTTACAATGCACTGGGATGAGGGCTTACGCTATTGCGCTGGTTTAGATAGTGCGAAGGGTCAGTGGCGACTTGCCAGTCGTGATGAGTTACAGAATTATTATTTGCATTTTGGTGTGCTTAAAATGGATATAGTCAATCTATACTGGTCTAGCAGTAGCCCCGCTAATCGACCTGACTTAGCATGGTTCCTGGTTCCAAAGTTAAACTCAACTTCTACCAATTTAAAAGAGTTGGATGGTCTGATATTATGCGTATCATCTTGATATTCTTATTTTTTATGTCTTATCAGCTTATGGCTGAACAAACACACTGCTATGACACGGTCAAAGAAATTCCGTGTGGAAGCAAGCAGTTTCCACGACAAGAAGGTGATTATGCGGTGAAAAATAAGGCAGCAAGTTTTAGTCTTACTCAGCCGGGTATAATATTAGATAAGAGAACGGGTCTACGGTGGATGCAATGCACATTGGGTGCTAATCTGCACGATTGTAATAATCCGGCGGCATTGACATGGGAGGCGGCTGAGCAAGCTTGTTCGGCTAATGGGTTGCTCCAGTTACAGTGGCGCCTGGCGACAGTTGTTGAGCTGAATTCCTTAATAGAATTGGAGCATCAGGAGGTAAAAATTGATACTGATTTCTTTCCTGATACTCAAAAATCGGCATACTGGACAGGCGTTAAATCGTTGACCTATAAAACGCAAGGAAACCGGGCCTGGTTTATAGATTTTTCGCAGGCATCAATATTGGATGCGTCAGTAAATAGTAAGCATTTTGTCCGCTGTGTATCAGGGGGTTAGGCTTTAGCCTGGGTGTATACCATTTATTTTCGCCATGCAAGACATGAAGCAAAGAATGTGGTGATTATAAAGTGCTGGGTTACGTTATCTGCGCTACGCTAGATAATCTACCCCAGCGTAGCTCTAATGCCCTGTCTGATAACTAAAACGGCATGGGTCATCATGCTTAACAGCCACTGAAAAAATACGGCTGAGATAGTAGAGATCATAAACAAGCCCATAAAATTCAAACTATTATCTGTGCTCAAATATTCTCGATGGATAATAAAAAAATGTAACACTAAAAAGTGGTACAAATAAAAGGAATAACTGATATTACCCATTTTCTGCATCAAGACAGAAATGAGTTGGGGTAAATAAATCACCGTCAACAAATAAGCTCTGAGTATGACCACAAAGAGCACTGCAATAAAATTAAGCCACAGTAGACTAATCCAGGTATAGGCTAAAGGAGTCTGCCAGATACTCTGATGCAAGCATTCCAATAGACTCATAAAAATAACAATAGAGATAACTAGAGATAGGGCGTGTTTAGAGGTTGCTGTAAATTTCGCAGCTAACATACCTAATATAAAGTGGCTAAGACAAAGCACGAGTGAAAAGTAATAGTCTGGTAAAGTCACCTGAAAATAAATTACCCAAACTGCTCCTGCGAGCAAGCAAAGTAAGTAACTCGTTGCCAGGCCGGTTTGTCCGGTTTTTTGAGCTATCCACCATAGCAGTGGGAAACTTAAATAACATTCCAGTAAGCGATTAATAAACCACAGGTATCCTAGTAAGCGGGGGTAAGCGCCAAGATCAAAACTAAAGATAATAAGAAATAATTTAAGCTCAAGTATGCCTGTGGCAAACAACAAGCTATAAACAAAAATACAAAGATAGTAGGCAGGAAAAATACTCCCTATCCGTTTAGCGAAGAAGGATTTTAAATCCAGTTTATGAGGATAAGCCTTGGCCAGTAAATATCCACTGAGTATAAAAAATAAATAGACAAAGAAATATCCAT
This sequence comes from Methyloprofundus sp., assembly GCA_012960135.1. Classification (GTDB taxonomy): domain Bacteria; phylum Pseudomonadota; class Gammaproteobacteria; order Methylococcales; family Methylomonadaceae; genus Methyloprofundus. The sequence goes on along the minus strand of DUBW01000046.1, from coordinate 92,646 downwards.
GATAGACCAGTAAAAGAAACGGATTTTGGCTTTGAAGCGGCTCAAAAAATGAATGAGCAATAAAGTGATAGTAATGAAATACAAAAATCCACAAGGCTGCAGCAGCCCGAAGATGATTGACTTTATCAGAGTAAGTTGGCTGAATTAAATCTAACCCTAGCACTTTCATTGAAGACCTAAATTAATAAGAGCATCAGCCGCGGTCCAATGAGACGGATAAATTCCTTGGCCTACGCATTGATGAAAAGAGGAGTCTTTGCCGGCGACAACATGATCAACATGTCCATGTTGTACTGGATGGTAATGACTATATTTAACATGGTTTGCATCGTCTTTATCATCACGAATCAAGCGCTCCCCCAAGCGCCGTTGCCAGATTCCCCGCGCTCCCTTTTTCTGTCGGCTTTTATTAACTATTTCGCCTTGGTTAATTGACCGAGAACAGTGGGCTTTAATTAAGCGCCAACGCGTAGAAAAACTAGCCTCATCTTTTGGCAATTGAGAGATACAATGCAGGTGATCGGGCATAATGACTATTGGACCCAGGGTAGACGGGTGATTTTGTTGTACCTGCTTAAATGATTTACGCATATCATCGATATGTTTGATTAATAAGGGGTTGTCATGGCGTTGTGCTAAGACGACGGTAAAGAAATAATAGCCACCTTCAACCCTGATGCGATTGTACGTTCTCATGTGATCTTAATCCCTTTGCAGGATTTCGTAGCTCAACCCCACAGTCTACGTAGATTAGACGCAAGGTTTTACCATGGCGATTTTATTTGTGCTGTGATTTCCTGTTTGAGACACAAGCTATATTTTTTAAATAAATGTAATATTTTTGTTCTGGCCTCTTTAGGCGTTAATTGCAGTACCAGTCCCAGGAATAGTAGAAAAACCAGTTCCTGATAGCCAATGACACCTGAATTGCCATTACTACCTAAGTAGTGTTGAAATAAGCTGAAATGCAGTCCATCTCCAGAGGCTAAAAGATAGAGCATTCCAGCAATACTATACAAGGCATAGATAAAATTGCTATATACGGATATCGCAACGATACAGATTGCCAGATATTGGTTAGCAACTGCGGATGAGAAGATGACCAATACTATAGTATATAAATATAAACTTTCTAGGGGTTTTTTAGTGCGAAAAAACAAGCCTAGAACTAATAAAGTTCCTACAAATAATAGAAAGATAGGAATTTTATTGATAATAACTTCTGGGGCGACGCCATGCCAAAAGGGCGCATTGGCAAAACCGCGATAGAGAAAAACATGGTTTATGATGCCATTGCCTCCTTTAGCCAGGAAAGGCAAAAAGCTAGCTAAAAAGAGGGTGTAGGGAATACTTATGGTTAATAACTTATCGCGCCATCGGGTATTTTTAAATGCCAGCCAGAAAGGAAACAGAAACAATAGATGTTTGATGGTCAAACACAGGCCAAGAAGAATCAGTCCGAGCAAGGTTTTATATGAAATGATACTGGCATTTTGATCCAGTATTTTTATGCTAATTAAGGCGCATAAAATCGCCAGATTATCGAACTGGCAATGATAGCCGGTAATGATGATGGAAATCGGATTGAGGAAAAAAAGAGTGGCGATTTTAAGTCCGTACCAGCGATAAAGGCAGGTCGCGATAGCTATATCGATTATGCTCAAAAAACCAGTGACTTTCCAGCGCAAACTGAGTAGAGGGTCACTAATGGGGAATGGCAGGGTGTCAATAAATGACAGGATATAGAACCATATCGGTCCATAGTTATAGCGCTGGGTTTCCTGATAGACATTGCCATCGTTAGCCATAATATCAGCCACAATTCTATAGGAAGCAATATCGAAGTTATAGCCTCTTTGAGCTATGGCTAGGCGTAGTAGTGTGCCAGCTAAGATAACAAACATAAACCAGCAGAAAGAAGGGCGTATGATTCTAATAGATAGGCTTTGGGTCAATGTGTTGCTCTTAGTTTGAGTTGATTAGCAGTTAATCAGTATAGGAGTAAAAGAGCATTCGCTCTTTTTGAAACACCCAGTAGCTTAAGCATATCGTACTCCACGGTTGAAAACCAATGTATTATCGGTAGGCTGGGTTACGTTATCTGCGCTACGCTAGATAAAATCAGCGAGTTAAGGGGTGCCTAAAGTGACAGCTCAGCGGATAAAGCGATAAGTCCTTGATGGGTCTGCTTTGTTTGCCAGAAAACTCCAGCTTTCCGCGGCCTCTGGTTTTACCTACGTAGAACCCGTTAGGGGTTTTGTAATAGGTCGCTGCAAATCACTCGGTATCAACAAAAGTGCCCAGTATCGCCGGACGTATGCCATAACGTTCTTGCTATTGTACAGCAAGGCGGTGAGCTATCATGGATAAAATAGTAGAAGCGAGATTTTTAGACTTCACCCAGGGCATCATCAGAAAACGGGTATTGTTCACGACTAACAGAAAGTTTGTTTGCGGTTGTTCGTCGCTCTAGTCAATAAATTGATCACGTGGTGTTGTTTGCCAGGCTGCGGTATCAAAGCCGAGCGCTGGGTAGCGGTTTGTGACCTAGGTAGTGCTCTCGATGTATTAAGTTTAAAAGGACAAAAAGTCAATTATCTCTCGTTGCTAATGGTACATAATTCCCATAGAATAAGGAGGAGCTTATCCGCGGTTATCGGAAAAAGTAAACTCCTACAATATGAAAACAAAGAGGAAATAATATGAATGGCACTCAAAAATTAATGGCTGCAGTGGTTGCTGTGTTTGCCTTAGGTTTTTTAATGGTTGGATCAAATAAGCAACAATCACCTCAACAACAAGAAGATGCAGCAATGGTTAGAGCCGTTGCTCAAATGCAGCGCATGGCAAATCTAAAATGCCCGAAAGCGATCAAAAAATTCACCGGCGATCAAACTTATTTCCCTACATCGACCCCCAGCGACCATCAAACTTATGTGTCTATGGTTTGGGATGCTTCTAAAACAGATGAGGAATATAGCTTCAAGTTAGCCGAGTGTACTGTACACGAAACCGTTGGTGGAATTTCCAAGCTAGTCATCGATGGCGAAACAAAGATTGAAAAAGAAGTAAAACGCTAATAATCTCCGCTTAAGAACTTAAAGGTACCATTCAAAAGGCTACCCGTCCTCAAAGGACGGGTAGCCTTTTGCCATTATAGAGTTTGATTCAAGAGCCGTGATAATAAATAATGATCAGTCCGGTTCTTTTCCTACAGTTTTACTGGAATTTCGGAATTAAAAGGACAGCCCGGATCACTTATTAAAACTTTTACCACAAAGGGGTTGATATGAGCCAGAGCTATCATACGAATACAAAACGAATTCATATTAGGGGCAGATTATACAATAATCAAGTCTCACTAATATTGAATGATCAAAGCGCTTTGAAATTACTGAAAAGACTGTATCCAAATGAAAATACAGAACGGAAGTGATAGATAAAAGTTCGCGACCACACATTATTCAACCATTACAAGACTGGTAGGGCGAGTGGATGGAACGATTAAAGATAAGACTATTAAAGTTACAAGGTATAGTCATAGCATTGAATTAAAGGCTGATTTAGACGGTTTTGTGATCCTTTACAGCCTTAACTGAAGCCTACGGTAGCTGACAATGAGAATTAAAGGTTAGAGGGCCTTTTGAAGCGGTTCAATGTTGATTTAGAATAAACCCTGAAATATTTAAAAAATCACCTGATATGTTGCAGGCTGACCTTTTAAGGAATGATGGTATAACATTGTGAAACCTGACACCTACCTGGCTTGTCGTGATGGCAAATCCTAAGGAGTCAACTTTGTTGATAATAAGGGGCGGCTTGTTTTTAGACGGCTGCTGATCAAAGAAAACGGTGAATTCAGTCGTGTTAAACTGGCCCCCTATATTCGCACATGGCAAGCACTGGTAGAAGGAAAAAATAATGACTGAGATAATCAAGCCCACGATGGTGGACTATACACGCCATCTACTGGTTTGTGTCGGTGAACACTGTTCTGACAACAATGCCGGACAAGCGCTTTATGATCAACTGAAAGACAAACTCAAGGAGTCTGGGTTGAATGAAGGTACATTAAGAGTCAAACGTAGCAGGGCAAGCTGTTTTGGAACTTGTAAGTCGGGGCCTCTTATTTGCGTACAACCGGATGGAGTCTGGTATTATGATGTTACCAGCGAAAAATTAGATAGAATTATAAAAGAACACCTGCTGGGTGGTGTGCCTGTTACCGACTACATTTATCACCAGGGGCCAGGCGCGACGATATAAAGAAACGAGGAATGAGGTTGATATGGCTACACAAGAATATACGGGGGCTATCGCAGCCTGGAAAGATGATAGAGGGTTCGGTTTTATCAGAACCGAAAGTGACAACAAAGAAGACGATGTATTTATCCATATTTCATCACTAAACAATATGAGCCGCCGTCCACGAGTCGGAGATATTATTCATTACGATTTAATAGAAGAAAACGGCAAAACAAAAGCAAGCAACGCAATTATCGAAGGTGTCGAGCCTTTTCATGATGCATCTAGGAGTTGTAACACCTTTTTAACCGTTATTATCACGGCACTGATTGTAAGTGCGATTACCTATGGAGTTGTTACCCAAGTATTAGTAGCAGAAAATAGCTGTGTCAATGATGGCGTAAGTATAGAGCTGACGGAATAAGCATTCTGTCATTAGTATAAGTTAAGCTTCTAGCAGGGTGGGCATCGTCCACCCTGCCCGCTATTCTCCAGTACAACTTATTCATAAATGAAAGCATATTTTAGTCTGGCAATTCTCTTTCTATCATTATTGATTAGCGCTTGCGCTGGTTTCCATAAAACACCGACATAAAAAGCAATTGTACCTAGGGTAGGCACGACACATTTGCAACTAGATGTTGATATTCACCTGCTCCTGACTCAAGAAATGCAAGCTATACAGCAGGGGATGATGTCATTAGTGCCTGCTATTGCCAGTGGTGACTGGAATAAGGTGGCTCAAATTGGTAGGCATATGGAGGCAGTTATCTGTTAAATCAAAAGCTGACAAAAGCGCAACATCATGCCTTGCATACTTCTTTGCCGGCAGAATTTATCAAGCAGGATCAGGCCTTTCATCACTCCGCCGGAATGCTAGCGCATGCCGCAGAAATGGGCAATGCTGATATAGTTAACTTTTATTTTTATAAATTAAATACCGCTTGTATCGAGTGCTATACTAAATTTTCTCAACCAAGATTTCCCCTGTTAAAGCGAAAACCTTACAAAACTTATCATTAATTTTGAAGTGGCGCTTTGATGCGGAAAAATATTTCCATTCCTTATCTACAGCAGGGTGTGCATATGCACACTATAGAAGCTTTAGAATAACTAATTCAGCTCTCGCTAGTATACAATGTTAAGTTTGTCATTATGAAAATATGGGTCGATGCAGATGCCTGCCCCGTGGTACTTAAAGATATATTGTGTAGAGCGGCAAAGCGCACCGGGATATTAGTGACCTTTGTTGCTAATCAGTTTATCAGCTTGCCACCGTCACGGCATACTAAATTTATTCAGGTAAGTCGTGGCTTCGATGTTGCTGATAATGAGATAGTACGCAGAGTTATCGCCGGTGATTTGGTGATCACCGGCGATATTCCATTAGCTGCCGAGGTCATCGAAAAAGGCGGCCTGGCTCTTAATCATCGTGGAGAAGTGTATACGGCTAATAATATTCAAGAAATCCTAAATATGCGCGACTTTATGGATACTCTTCGTTCTAGCGGTATACAAACAGGCGGTCCATCAGCATTAAGCCAAAGCGACCGACAAGCCTTTGCGAATGAGCTGGATAAGTTTTTATGCTCGAATTAAAGTGTAATGGCAGTGACCATAGTCGCCGCTAACAAGACATCACCTTGAATGGGTCAAGCTAACAGCAGTAAACAACGTATATTCTATTCACTTCTGGTTTTTGCAGTTTGTTAACATCTCAGGATTAACCCTTCTGCGCCTGCTCTCCCAAGTGTGCTATCGAGTCATATTTCCCCTTATCGCATCCTCACTTTCCGATACAAAACGAGGAAAAAATCTTGCCTAGCAAGTCATCGGAAGTAAATTTTCCGGTGATCTCTGATAGGTTGTTTTGTGCCTGGCGTAGATCTTCGGCAACTAGTTCTCCTGCTTGATTGAGCTGGAGCTGGCTTAAGGCATCTTGAGTGAATTCCTGAGCTTTTGTTAACGCCTCTATATGTCTGCGCCGGGCGATAAAAACATTGTCTGACGTACCATCAAAGCCGACACTTTGCTTTAAATGTTGTGTTAATAAGTCCATGCCGATCGCTTTTTTTATCGATAGATAAATCTGTGTGCCACTTTCGCTTTCTTTGATTTCAGCAGGGATATTTTGTAGATCAATTTTATTGTAAATAGTAGTCAGGTTGATATGTTCTGGTAAAGTTTTTAACAGACTATCGGGCTCCGGGTCATTGACATCAATCAGTAATAAAATTTTATCAGCTTTTTGTATTTCTGCATGGGCACGGCGTACGCCTTCTTGCTCTACTACGTTATCACTGTCACGCAGCCCAGCGGTGTCGATGATATGTAGCGGCATACCATCAATCTGGATGCGTTCTTTCAATACATCCCGTGTGGTTCCGGCTATATCAGTTACAATCGCCGCTTCATGTCCGGCTAGTGCATTTAATAGGCTAGACTTACCTGCATTGGGCTTACCCGCCAGTACGACGGTCATGCCATCTCGAAGTAGTCGCCCTTGTTGAGCCGTGCTTAAAATAGTTGCTATGCTTTGTAACAGACGCACCACCCTATTTTCAACGATGCCATCAGTGAGAAAATCAATTTCTTCATCTACAAAGTCAATGGCTGCTTCTACATAAATTCGTAATTCGATCAGTTCTTCCAGCAACTCGTTAATTTGCTGGGAAAAAACACCTTGCAAAGACTTCTGGGCAGAGCGGGCTGATTGTTCCGTACTACTTTCAATCAGATCTGCAATCGCTTCTGCCTGAGCCAGGTCGAGTTTATTATTTAAAAAAGCACGTTCGGAAAATTCACCTGGCTTAGCTAGTCGTCCGCCCAGAGATATGATTCTTCTAAGTAGCATATCCAGGATAACCGCGCCGCCATGCCCTTGAATTTCGACGGTGTCTTCGCCAGTAAATGATGCCGGATTTGGGAAAAAAAGTGCTATGCCGGAGTCAATCACACTGCTGTCTGCATCATGGAATGATGCATAATGGGCATGTCTGGGCTGAAGGTCTATCTTAACGAGCTGCTGGGCAATATCTTTGGCTTTGTTGCCTGATATTCTGATAATGCCGACACCACCATTTCCTGGTGGCGTGGCAATTGCAGCAATGGTATCTTGATGAGTGATATTCATAAATAGGGTTAATAAATACCTGAGTGAAAATAATAAGCTGGGTACATTTTACAATCAGGAGTAAAAAAGTTTTAGCTTTTTTCTGGTATCAGCAATAGCTAAAGCTATTGCACTCCTTAATTATTGCAGGAAAGAATGTGCGGGTAGTGATGACTGCGTTTAAAGGCGAGCTAAAGCCGCGCCCTACAAACAAAAAAGCCGAACTAGCTTGCGCTAATTCGGCTTTTGCTGTCGATAGTTGGTGTGTTTATTCTTTGCCAACAATTTTATTTGTAATATACCACTGCTGCATAATCGATAAAGTATTATTGGTTACCCAGTATAAAACCAGACCAGCAGGGAAAAACAAGAAGAACACGGTAAATACGATAGGGAACATACGCATAATTTTTGCTTGCAATGGGTCAACAGGTGCCGGATTTAGGCGTTGCTGAAGAAACATTGTGATACCCATAATAACCGGTAAAACAAAATAAGGATCTTTTACGGATAAGTCATGAATCCAGAGTATAAAAGGTGCCTGTCTTAGTTCAACCGTTTCAATTAATACCCAATATAGCGAAATAAATACCGGAATTTGTACCATGATAGGTAAACAACCCCCCATCGGGTTTACTTTTTCCTTACGGTATAAGCCCATCATTTCCTGGTTAAAGCGCTGTCGATCTTCGCCATAGCTTTCTTTTAACTGTGCTAAGCGTGGCTGTAATTTACGCATTTTCGCCATTGACTTATAGCTGGCCGCGGATAATGGGAAAAACAGAGCTTTTATGCAAAGCGTCACGCCCATAATTGCAAAGCCCCAGTTATTTACCACATTGTCATGGATCCAGTTAAGCAAGGCATAAATGGGTTTACCAATAATAGTTAACCAGCTGTAATCAACCGTTAACTCCAAGCCAGGAGCAACCGCTTCCATCATTGGCTGAATTTTAGGGCCCGTAAATAATTGACTCTTAAATATTGTACTGCTATTGGCTGCAACCGTTTCAGGGTTTGAATAAGAACCAATAACAAAACGCTGGTTACTTAATTCCTTAGTAAAATAATGCTCTTCATTTGCGGCAGGTGGAACCCAGGCAGTAGCAAAATAATGTTGAATCATAGCTGACCAGCCGCCGACCGACTTGACCTTTAGGTCTTCTTCCGCCATGTCTTCGAAATCAATCTTCTGGTACTTTTCTTCTTCCGTGTAGACTACTGCACCTGCGAAAGTACGAATAAAGGTATTACCTTTGCCATCGCTATAAGGCACTCTTAATAACTGCGTATATTGTCTACCAGTCCAGTCATTAGCAGACTGATTGTCGACTTTTTGCTCTAAGTCAATAACATAGCGACCACGCGTAAATGTATAAGTTTTGGTATAGCTTATGCCGCTACTGTCTGTCCATGTTAAAGGCACGGTCAGTGTATCTTCGCCTTCTTTAAGCTGGTAGCTTGTTTGTGCAGAAATTAATTCAGTGTTGTGGTTGGGTAAATTAGTTGATTGACCGCTAGTAAGTAAGCCACTTTGTCCTAAAAATAATTTTTCAGCGCTACTATTAAATAAGCGAATTTTTGCATCTTCACCCTTTATAACAGTGTAGTCTTGCAGGTCAAGATTACGTAGGGTCCCGCCCTGTGTGTCTATTTCTAGCTGATAAACATCTGTGGTGACAGTAATAATATTATCTGCAACATTTTCAGAAAATGGCAGTTCAGCAGTGTCCGGATTATTATCTGATTCAATAGTAATGGGGTTGCCGTTCGAATCAATTGTTGTTTCTGCGATAACTGTTGGCTTAGGGCCGTAGTCAACTTGCCATGCTTCCCATAACATTATAGAAATCATCGCAAGAATGACGATGAGTACAAACCTTATATTCTCCATTTTTACTTACCAGTTTTTTTGGGTACAGGATCATCAATATCACCATGATAAAAAGGGTGACATCGGAGTAATCGTTTTATTGTGAAATAGGAGCCATTTATAGCGCCATGCGTAGATATCGCTTGCATAGCATAGCTCGAACAAGAGGGATGAAAGCGGCAATGATTGCCTAGCAAAGGGCTTATAAAAAATTTATAAAACCTGAGTAAGGCTATGAGTCCGTAACGCATCGCTTTATTAACTTAAGCCAGTGTTTATCTAAAGAGGCTTGCAGTGTTTTTGAGTTTGCTGTTGACGCTTCCCTGCGAGCCATGACTACAATATCGATATTTGTCATTGCTTGCTGTTGCAATCTAAAGCTCTCTCGGGCAGATCGTTTGATTTTATTTCTATCGACAGCGCGTTTTATATTTTTCTTTGCAATGGCAAGGCCTAAACGTGCATGGTTTAGTTCATTGACAATGGCAAGCACTGTGAAATATTTATCAGTGGATCTTTCCGGATTAGCGAAAACACATTTAAATTCAGCAGGCTCTCTTAACCGCAGATGCGGTGGAAAGCTAGCGGCTTTCTGTGTCAACTGTTATAGAGCTAGTGTATGACGACCTTTTGCTCTACGGGCATTAATTACATTACGGCCACCATTAGTCGCCATTCTTGCGCGGAAACCATGAGTACGCGCGCGTTTTATTTTACTTGGTTGATAAGTTCTTTTCATTCTGAGGGATCCTTACAATAGGGTGAAAAAATTGGATGAAAAAGAGATGGAATTGTATGAAATTATTAATATTTTGTCAATGCTAATGATTCCATTATAAACATGTTTGTAGTAATCGGTACAATAAGGGGGTTTATTCATAACGATCTTTTGAAAAATCAAGGAATCTCAGATGTCACTTGCCATCGCATATAGCAGAGGTCGATCAGGAATCAATGCACCGCTGGTAACGGTAGAAGTGCATATATCCAATGGCTTGCCTGCGCTAAACTTGGTAGGCCTTCCAGAAACTGCGGTTAAAGAAAGCAAAGACCGGGTGCGTGGCGCGATTATAAACTCGCACTTTCAATTTCCGATGCAGCGCATCACCATTAATCTGGCTCCTGCCGATGTGCCTAAGGAAGGCGGTCGCTTTGATTTACCCATTGCACTCGGCATTCTTGCCGCATCGGGGCAGATATCAGCCATCGAACTTGCCAAATACGAATGCCTGGGCGAGCTGTCTCTAGGCGGAGAGTTGCGCAGTGTTAATGGTGTGTTACCGGTTGCCTTACAGTCCCGCAAAGCTAACAGGGCCTTGTTTTTGCCATTGGAGAATGCGCAGGAAGCTGCATTAGTGCAAAATGTCGAGTTATTCCCAGCGCAGCATTTACTGGAAATATGCGCCCACTTAAACGGCCAGCAGCGCCTACCTACAGGAATCAATCAAACTCCAGCACCTAGCGACGACAAATCAGGCCTGGATTTTGCGGATGTACACGGGCAGTTTCACGTAAAACGCGCATTAGAAATTGCCGCAACGGGTTTACATAATCTATTGATGCTAGGTCCACCAGGTACCGGAAAATCAATGCTAGCATCCCGCTTACCCAGTATTTTACCGCCCTTAACCGAAGCGCAGGCGATAGAGAGCGCCGCCATTGTCTCTATTAGTGACCGCCGCTTTGATGCTGAAAACTGGCTCAGGCCGCCCTATAGAGCCCCTCACCATACCGCTTCAGCACCCGCTCTGGTGGGCGGTGGTAGCAACCCTCAGCCTGGAGAAATTTCCCTGGCACATAATGGTTTATTATTTCTCGATGAATTACCCGAGTTTGATCGCAAGGTACTAGAAGTTCTGCGTGAGCCTTTAGAAACCGGACATATTACTATTTCTCGTGCAGCCAGACAGGCCGATTTCCCCGCCCGCTTTCAGCTGATTGCCGCTATGAACCCGTGCCCTTGTGGTTATCTGGGTGACTCGTCCGGGCGCTGTCACTGCAGCTCGGAACAAGTGTCCCGTTATCGTGCTAAAATCTCCGGCCCATTACTGGATCGAATTGATATGCACCTTGAAGTACCCCGGGTATCGCATCAGGTTTTACGCAAAGGTTTACCCGAAGGCGAAGAAACCAGCGCGACTATTCGTCAGCGAGTGATTCAGGCGCGTCAAATTGCCATACAGCGTTCAGGCAAAGTAAATAGCAAGCTGAGTGCGGCTGAAGTAAAACAGATTTGCACACTGACAGAATCAGGTCATCAATTATTAGAACAGGCCATGAACAGCTTTGGTCTCTCACATCGCGCCTATCATCGTATCTTAAGACTGGCACGTACCATTGCCGATCTCGCCGGTGCAGAGCAAATACAGATTAACCATTTAAGTGAAGCCATTGGCTATCGCAAACTAGACCGCCAAGGATAATCCTAAAAACCACCGCTGACCGCTATAAAGAACTATAAGTATCTGAGTATTAAACATAATGACCATAAATACACGCCTTCCGATAGGTAAATATGCCCCGATTCATGGTTTTGTGAATAAATCTGAGCCCGAAATACTGCGTTACAGCATCTTGCCAAGGGCTACAGCCATTGCCTGCGAGCTGTACCTTGTCTTTCGCACTCAGATTTTTCATAAAACCCGTGCTCAACTGCGGTTTCTAGGATAATGTCCCAACTCAACTCGGAACAGGCCCGCGCCGTAAAGACCATAGACCGCCCTTTGCTCGTCCTCGCAGGCGCGGGCAGTGGTAAAACCCGGGTGATTACCGAAAAAATTGCTCACCTAGTCAAACAAGGCCTGCCTGCCCGGCATATTGCCGCGCTCACCTTTACCAATAAAGCCGCTCGGGAGATGAAAGCCCGGGTAGGTAAATTACTGGATGACAAACAATTACGCGGCCTGCGTGTTTCCACGTTTCATTCACTCGGCCTGGATATATTACGCAAAGAACACCAGACTCTACAGTACAAATCAGGTATTTCTCTGTTTGACGAACAGGATAAAATCACTCTGTTAAAAAACCTGATTACTCACGGTTCTGCGCATTATGATATTGATGAAGTAGATAATTACTCGAGAAAAATTGGTCAATGGAAAAATGCCTTCATCACTCCCGAACAAGCTTTAAGCCACGCCAGTGAAGAAGAGCATATTGCTGCGCAAATATATACCGATTATATCCGCAGCTTAAAAGCTTACAATGCGGTGGATTTTGACGATTTAATTTTGCTGCCGGTTTTACTATTTCAAAAACACAGCGAAGTCCTGGAAAAATGGCAGAACAAGATTCGCTATTTACTGGTCGATGAATATCAGGATACCAATATCACCCAGTATCAGCTGGTTAAACTACTGGTCGGCAGACTCGGAAAATTCACCGTGGTCGGTGATGATGACCAGTCTATCTACGCATGGCGCGGCGCCCAGCCGGAAAACTTGGCACAATTACAGCAAGACTATGACCGCCTAACGGTGATTAAGCTGGAGCAAAATTACCGCTCCTATGGGCGCATCTTAAAAGTAGCCAACCAGTTGATTGCCAACAATCCGCATGCCTTTGAAAAGAAATTATGGAGCGATATGGGCTATGGTGAGCCTTTGCGTGTTTTAACCCATAAAAATGATGCGACAGAAGCCAAACAGATCGTCTCCGAAATCGTGCATCATAAATTTAAAACGGGTGCAGATTTTGGTGATTATGCCATTCTGTATCGGGGTAATCACCAATCTCGCTTATTCGAGCACAGTCTGCGTGAGCATGATGTGCCTTATTTTATTAACGGTAGCACTTCGTTTTTTTCCTATGCGGAAATTAAAGATATCCTCAGCTATTTAAAATTATTCGTAAATCCGGATGATGATGCCGCTTTTTTGCGTATCGTTAATACGCCACGACGTGAAATCGGTCCGACTACGCTGGAAAAATTGGGGGCTTATGCCAACGAGCGTCAAATTAGTCTGTTTAGCGCCTGCTCGCAAATGGGTGTCAGAGAAAAACTTCCCCAGGCCGCGCTGGCGCGTCTGCAAAAATTCTGTGAGTGGACGGGGAGAACAGCCAGTGCCATGCAATCTGGCGATACCTTTGCTGAAATGCATGCGTTTATAGAGCAAATTAATTATCATCAATGGCTACAGGAAAACAGTAACACTCAGCAGGCCGCGGAGCGCAAAATAAAAAATGTCAGCGAATTGCTGGAATGGCTAGAGCGCCTAGCTAAAAGCGAAGATAACCGCGAGGCAGAAAAGACCCTCGATGAGATCGTCTCCAAGATCCAGTTAATAGATATTATGGATCGTAACCAGGAAGACCAGGCCGACAATCAGGTTAGCCTTATGACCCTGCATGCCGCAAAAGGATTAGAGTTTCCGCATGTATTTTTAATCGGCATCGAAGAAAATATCCTGCCGCATAAAAACAGCATAGACACCGACAATATAGAAGAAGAGCGCCGCCTTGCCTATGTCGGCATTACCCGCGCGCAACAAACCTGCACTTTTAGTTACTGCACTCACCGCAAACGCTATGGCGATATTACCGAAAGCTCACCCAGCCGTTTTTTAGCCGAACTGCCGGAGGAAGACCTGGAATGGCCAAGCAAAAACCCGGTAGATGAAGCAGAACAGAAAGTACGCGGCAAAGCCAACCTCGCACATTTAAAATCCATGCTATCGTAAATCAAATCGATAGGTTAAAATACATAGCTCAAATAAGCGCCCGTAGCTCAGCTGGATAGAGTACTGCCCTCCGAAGGCAGGGGTCGGACGTTCGAATCGTCTCGGGCGCGCCATATAAAATAGGGACTGACGGACTAACCCTTTATATAAAAATCTCGCGAGGTGTCACTGAGGTGTCGTTCTGTTGAAATTCTCGCCTACGTTCCTAACAATGATAGCCGTCTAAAAAACCACTCGTAAGTGGTCATTAGTTTTGTGCTGATATTGCCTGCTCAATGTTGAGTAATTTAGCATCAACTCGTGAAATGCCTGGTTTAGCTCGTTGGTCTGTACGTTCGACTCATGGACAAACGCCACAATTAAATGTATGACACCTTCGTTGTCATGATCTGCCTGTACCTGGTCGACTGTGTAACCTGCCTTTTCAATGCAAGCCTCGATAGTCGATTCAGTTAACTTAATCACTTTATTAGAAGACGTGGTCTTTTTAACCGAGTCTAGCCGTTTTTGTAATTGCGCATTATTTAAAATCATCCGCCACCACTCCGACTATATGATGAATAAAAGTGGCCTGCTCATGGTTAGTCGGTGGAGGCTCTTCACCATCCATCCAGGTTACAACTTTGTAGCCGCTATCTTTCGACATTAAACCGACCCGCTTCTGTAACTGTAAATTAGTCTCGATCATCAAACTCACCACTCTTTGCTGCTTCCAGTGCTAATACCTGTTCCTGGAGCTGCTGTTGCACAAGTAAACTTTGTGGCAATAATTTATCCATGATCAACTTAAGCATTGATGTATCTCCACTTTGGGTGTGATTTTTATTCAACGCCAAGAGCGACCCTCTTTAAGCTGTTGCCAACTTGAGGATTCCGCTAAGATTGTCAACCAAGCTGTAGCTGGGGCCAAGGGCCCATTGAGGTCGCTACTCTGATAAGGTGCGGATTGCACAGGGCCAGAGGTATTAGACGGCCTCATGCAAAGGCCGGATATATGGGTGCGATATTTCTTTATGTTACGATCAAAATTTTATTTGCAATACGGGGTGAACCATATATGACCTCAGTTATTTCATGAAATTACTAGTCTTAATTGTATTATAGTGATAAGGAGCTGTAATTTTTTTAAATAAAAGAAATATTTGTGATTTATAAAGGGGTGTTTTTATGAGGGTCAATTGTCTATGTTGTCACTTGTTGTTATGTGGTGTTACTTCAACATCTTTTGCGGGTACTTTAATTAATTCAACCAGTCAAAGTGTTGGTTTATCGAGTCCAATAAATAGTTTTCAAAATACATTAAATCTAAATTCAGGAAATTCTGTACTTCTTCCTCGCAATTGGGGTGATGCGCAGCACTTGTATGTTGATATAAAACAGAGCGGGATTAGTCTTTGTGGAAATAAATATGGTATAGCAAAATTATCTGCATCTGAAAATTATATTATTAAAACTGCTAATGGTGTGATTGGTTGTGATACATATGATGGTGATATTCCACCAGTACCAGTACCAGTACCAGTACCAGTACCAGTACCAGTACCAGTACCAGTACCAGTACCAGAGCCAGGCGTTTTTTCTGTAGTAGAACAACCAACGGCAAGAGTTTTTGGTAATGGTACTTGGATTTATGATGCTCAATTTCCTGATGGTCCAACTGGTGGAGCGTTTACTAGTGCTGGCTTATGGGCTGAAAAACTTATTAACCATAATCAGAGTGCTGCAGAAGGACATAAAATTAATCAATTATTTACTTATGGTGGAAGTTTAGAGATGTATTGTAAAGGATCTGGTGAATCGGACTTTAGTGATGCCTGTAATAGTAAAAATATGTTGGTAACTTATTTTCCACCTTCTTTTTATAATACTAACTTAACTTTCGATACTTTAGGTGATAGCGGTTATGAGTCGACTGTAGCATATAAAATTGCGACAGATTTTTCTAAACCAGAAACTAATACAGTAACTAAAATTATCCCAATCATAGATGGTAGAGTTGATAATCCAGTGAGTAATGATTATTTAAATGCGTTTAATATAATGTCACAATCTGAAGCAAATCTATTTGCAGATAATGTGGCTCGAGTTTATTGTGCTGATCCACATGTTAGTGGTGTGCAATTTGATATTGAGCCATTTGATATAACCCAGTTAGGTCAAAAATATTTTTATGAACGCATTGCAATGAATCTTGCAGGTGAAAATTCAAATCATGACTTTGATTGTAAAAATTTATATTATCCACAAGGCAGGTCATTTTCAGTTTTTACCTTTCCTAGTGTCATTAACAAAGCCCCAGAAACATTAGCTTCAATATTAAATGAGTACAATAATGGTTATGTTGTTTATTCTCTTTATGATTTAGGCTCTTTAGCGGCAGGATCAGTGAGTTCTCCAGGTGTTTATCAGTCATATGTTCAATATCATTTAAATGCTATTAAAATATTGGCTCAGCAATATGGCGTTTATTTTCAACTGGCGATACCTGCAGCAGCCTCAGTGCATGAATATGAGGCAACAGCTACTTATCAGAATGGTGATGTTGTTAATGTTCAGCAAACTGGATATGGCCAAGTTGAATATGTGAAAACTGCTATAGAAACAATTAATTCAAATAATATGCGTCAATTGCCACAGTTTATGGGTATTGATTTATGGGGGTGGAGTAAGTATATGAGTTATCCCCCTCATACTAATAATATTTACTTACCTAATCAACCTACTGGACTTGTATTAGAGTATTTAGAAAAAAACTTATAATAATTATCTATAATTATTGTTTCTTTATACTGTAATTAATTGTCATTATATAAAAATTTTTATATAAAAAATATGGTAACTACTCAGTGTAAATAATTAAAAAAGTTCTTGATAGGGTTTTAGGCCGTTGTTGTGTTTTTTAGTTACCTGTCTATTAGTTAGGAAAGAGGTTATTTATTACCTCTGTCTTTATAGTCAACAGAAAAGTATTTTTTAAATACGGATGACCCCGAACAGTTTTTTTAATCGCTTCAAAATCGCTTATGACAAGGAAAATTCAGGATTTAAAACCCATGAGATAATATACCTGTCCTTAAAATAAAGCAGTGCAATATGGAAACGGGATAAAAGCCCCATGCTTGCATAGCAAGTTTGATATCACGAATATGCGACAGGTTGGTTGACATTTAGCGGTATGAATAGGAAAGCCAGCAGTCAGAACGAATTTCTACCTGCCTGAAGGGATGGGCTTGTCGGATGATTTGTTTTATTCTGAAGCAGCAGTGTTGCTGCCTTGAAACTCTTTGAGTTTTTTAAGAGCTATCTATTATTAGCAGTAATACTAATGCTACAGTGAAAAAAAATAACAGCCTGGGCAATTGAGTTCTGAGTTAAAATCGTTGAATATTTAAATTGTCCTTATGTGGAGACGTTATGCTTATCCTTCCAAAGTCATGTTTTTTGCATGTAGCTAAAACGGGTGGTTCATGGGTAAAAAAAGCAATTATAGCCTCAGGTATCGAGTATGAGGATTATAGGGTTGATGGCAATCCCCATGTTGGTTTAAGTGGCTGCCCTGTACCTGATAAGTTTAAATTCGCTTTTGTTAGGCACCCAGTTGATTTGTACCGTTCATATTGGCAGTTTAAAATGACGCATGAGTGGGATGTTAAAAACCAGCTGGATATGGAATGTAAATCTGATGATTTTAATGATTTTATTCGTAAGGTGCTTGATAAGTATCCTGGGTGCTTTGGTGATAGCCTAATTGATTTTGTTGGCGATAGAGAAAATGAAATCGAGTTTGTTGGCAAATATGAAAACCTTGTTGAGGATTTGATTCTAATGCTTAGGGATGCGGGAGAAGTGTTTGATGAAGGTGCTATTAGAAACTTGCCCGCTTATAATGTGAGTGACAAAACTAGGTTTCCAGCTATATATACAGCGAATCTGGAAGAGGAAGTAAGAAGAACAGAAATTAATGTTATGCAACGCTTTGGCTATGATTGAAAAAATGCATAAGTTTAATTTACCCCCCCCCAACTTCCCTACCTTTAGCATGATTATGCCTTTAACTCCCGTAAAGTAACTGAATCCGCATGGGTGCATACGTAAATACAAGAAAGTTGTCTCTGCAGGTCTGTTCAACATGGGAACGCTCGTTACAGTCAATCAAAACCATGTCTTTGTATGACTGAAACTACTCAGTTTCGCTGAGTAGTTTCAGTTTTGTTTAATGATCGCTAGCATCATCATTTAGTAATGGCGGCTGCTCCTGGTGTGGATTTATCTTATAATCTCCATCCAGGAAGCCCTTTGATTTTTCCAATGCCTGTTCTTTTTTTAATACTTCATCCATTGCAAGTGCATCTTTCAATACTTCACGATAGCTCCGGTTAACTTTTTTAGCGTAATCTGTTTCTTGCTGATCCTGAATTTCCGCAGCTGATTTGACCGGGCCGGTTTTGTAGCGACTATCTAATTCATCCGCTAGCTGTCTAAGATGCTGACTGATGGCTAACAGCTGCTCTGAGGCATGGAACTTATTTATGTCTAACTTAAAGTTTCTGGCGATTTCATCACGCAGGTTAAATCCATAGATTACGTGGTCATGTTCTTTTTGCTGGAAATCATATTCGATATAAATATCCAGCGGGTCGCCGGCTTGTTTATCAAAAATGATATTGGCACTTTCCATTGTGTAAGTTAATGCATCGACAAACTGCTTTCTGACTCGTTCTAGTTCGTCAAAAATAAAGTCGGCATTTAATTTGCGTATTATGTATTTCATACTGTTATCGGTTATTAGCAATCAGATTAATGTTCTTTATATACTGTCTATCTTTTACTAACAAGTTTAATTTTAGCTATCTATGCGTTAGATGTTGGTGCCTGTATATATTCGCACTTCACTTGTAAGTGCGGATAATTAAATCAACCACTTACGTAATGATCCGCACGCTATGGTTTTTCTGATAGGTTCTGGCTGCTGTCAAACAGGATATTATTGATCAGGCGGACTGGGTTGAAATAGGTTTCCAGGAAATGGCTAATGGCGAAGTCGTGGTATTTCATGATAGTGATTGTATGAAATTTGCTAATATAGACTTGAAAAGATGGGATGCAACTCGGGAGGATCCAATATCGGATTAATATTGACAGTCATTTCGAACCGCGTTTCAGTGCTGAATGTATGCCGACGTTACGCCAGGTATTAGCGACAGCTAAAGGTAAGGTTCGGGTGATTATCGAGCTAAAATACTATGGTCATGATCAACGATTGGAGCAGCGTGTTGCAGAAATAATTGAAGTACAAGAGATGTAGTCGAATATAATCATCATGTCGCTAAAATTGATAGAGTGCAGAAAAATGAAGGCACTACGGCCTGAATGGCAAGTGGGGTTATTAACTTCAGCGGCCTTGGGTAATTTAAGTAATAGTGAGGCTGATTTTCTGGCAGTAAATATCGGGCTTGCCACGCGTTTTTTTGTACATGCGGTGCATATTAAGGGTAAACAGGTTTTTGTCTGGACGGTAAACGATGCAGCGACTATGTTCACGTCAGCTGGTCGGGGTGCGGATGGTCTGATTACCGATAAACCCGCAATGGCTCGAATAGTCTTACCGCACCGTGCCAATATGCCCGTAATAGGGCGTTTAATCCTGGAGTTTGCTGAAATTCTGGGCGTGTTTCCCGAGTTAGGCGAGCAGTAACCAATATTTCAAACAACAAAACTATTTAATGAATCTACCATCATTTGATCCCATTTTTTTATTTGCCGCGATAAGTAGTTTTTTATTGTTTATCTGTCTGTTGATGCAGTTTTTCGTATTGCGAAAAGTGAATGCATTATCTAAATCCAATGCCGAACAAATTAAGCTTGAATTAGTTAAGCTGCTGCAGAAAAATGAAGAGACTCTAAAAGAGGGCTTAGTTGATTCGCGTAAGGAATTACGTGATGTTAGCGCTGATAATCGGCGTGAAATACACGGACTATTTAACAGCTTTCAGGATACGTTACTAAAGCGGGTTAGCGAAAATAGTAGTGAACAGAACCGCCAATTAGATGCTTTTAAGACTTTACTGAGTGGATTGTCAGAAAAATTAATTAGTAACTCTACCGAACTTAAGCGTAGTGTTGGCCTGTCATTTCAGGAAGCCAGTGCAGCATTAAATAGTAAGCAGGATGAATTCAGGGAAAAAACTCTGGAAAGGCTTAATGGCTTTGAACAGAGCATTAAAAGTGATGCCAAGCAAAACCGCCAGGAGCTTAATGATAATTTAAAATCATTTGAGCAGAAATTCTCCTTGGTAATTAAAGAGTTTACCGAGCAATTAAGTATAAAATTTGCTGACCTGAATAGACAGCAACTAACCGCTAGTGAACAGGCAAAAACCAGCATTATTGAAATCAAAGAGACGATTGAAAAGCAATTGAAATCGATTCGAGAAGATAATACCCGTCAGCTGAGTGAAATGCGTAAAACAGTCGATGAAAAGTTACACGAGACTTTAGAAAAACGTCTGGGTGAATCTTTCAAGCAAGTCAGTGACCGTCTTGAACAAGTACACAAGGGCCTGGGGGAAATGCAAAACCTGGCGGTGGGTGTGGGTGATCTGAAAAAAGTGCTGTCCAATGTGAAGACTCGGGGCATACTCGGCGAGTATCAATTGGGTAATATTCTGGAGCAAGTACTTAGTCCAGACCAATATGGCGTCAATGTGGCAACTAAAAAAGGCAGTCAGGCGAATGTTGAATACGCTGTTAAATTACCTGGCAAGTCCGATGAAAAAATTATCTGGCTCCCCATTGATTCTAAATTTCCTCTGGAAAGTTATCAATTATTATTGCAAGCCATAGAAGCCGGAGATCGAAATAAAATTGACCTGGCTCAAAAGCAGTTACTGAAAGCAATAGAAAGTTTTGCCAAAGATATCAGTACAAAATATATTGATCCACCTAATACGACTGATTTCGCGATTATGTTCTTACCCGTTGAAAGTTTATTCTCCGAAATTTTGCGCCACCCGGAAATGTTTGAGAAATTACAACGTACTTACCGAATTACCATTACCGGGCCGACTACTTTATCGGCATTACTCAACAGTCTAAATATGGGATTTAGAACACTGGCAGTACAAAAGCGTAGTAGCGAAGTTTGGAAGGTGCTGGCGGAAGTGAAAACTGAATTTGTAAGATATGCAGAACAATTAGGGAAGGTACAAAAGCAGTTGCACACCGCTTCCGGATCTCTGGAATCTTTACAATCAACACGCACGAGTGCAATGGAACGTAAATTACGCGGTGTAGAAACACTGGAAATTGACAGTACAAGTGACTCTGTAGGATTAGTGGATAAGCCTCTGCCCAATCAAGAGCATTAAATTTTACACTTTGCTCAGGAAATCAGGAATGGCATGGTGAAAACCTGGCGATTGCCTTACCTTATTTCGCAGGACACTATTATAAGCGAGAAAGGCGTGGTGTTAATAAAGGCGCTATCAGTTACTTAGCTAAAAACCGTATAAGTTAGCTGGAAATTTATGGCCGATAAATGGGGAAGGGGGCTATTTCAAAAATAAGATCTCATTCATATAATCGTGGTTTTTCTGTTAGAATAATACAATCTTTTTTTATTTCCTAATTTGGATTTATATATGAAAAAATCATCGCTTATATTTGTTGTTTGTATTGCTGCCATACTTATATTTCAGTACAAAGCTGTTATTCCATTTGCTGAGATGGTCGCAACTTCTGACCTTTTTATGGAGGATTCTGGTGACGAAGGAAGTAGATATCCGACATCCACACCTATGACCAGTTATGCTTTTATGCAATGCAATAAACTGATAAGGGAAGAAGTTGATAGCGATATAACTATTATGTTTCCTGCGGAACCTCTACAGTCCTGGCCTTTGGGGAATTACGAATATCTTATTAATGCAGATATTGAGGTAAGTTCAGATTCTGGAGCCAGTTTTTTCAAGAAATATGCCTGCAAAATCAAATATGATAATGGTTCAGATCTAGAAGGCGTTGCTGACGCTGATAACTGGACTCTAAACGGCTTATCAGGAATATCTGAACTATAAAAGGAATGCGAGTAAGGCCCTGCTTTACTCGCACAATTTGTTCAGCGGTATAAAATACTCAAGCATATTTAAGCTTGTTGCAACCTGCTCGTTGGCTATTTTTGACCGATAAATGTTTATTGCGTTGCAAGCATTTTCTTGTGCGCCAAGCCCCGGGACTCCCTGCTCAGCCAATAATTTAATATATTTCAATGTTTCCGCGCACAGTGCTATCGTTGATGTGCGTGGATATGCCCCAGGCATATTTGTGACACAATAATGAGTCACATCATGCTGTTTAAATACCGGGTTATCGTGCGTAGTCGCTCTTGACGTCTCAATGCAGCCTCCCTGGTCTATGCTGACATCGACCACGACCGTGCCCTTACGCATCGACTTAATCATTTCTTCAGTAACGATATAGGGTGCCTTGGCCCCTTTATTTAAAACTGCTCCTATCACTAAATCTGCGTCTAAACAATTTTTTGCAATAGCCATTTCTGTAGAATAAAAATACTCAACACCCTGCAGGTCATGAGATTCCAGGATACCTTTAGATAGTCCTGCCTGAAATACATTGGCTCCCATAGCATTTAAAGTACGAGCGGCATGAAAACCAACAACGCCGTCCCCAATCACCACTGCTTTTCCATGACGACTGTCCATTATTTTGCCTAGCTGAGTGCCGTTACTTTGATTAAATTTTGCTAGATAGTAAACGCCCACCAAAGCTGCCATATTGCCCGCTATGGCGCTCATAGGGGTCAATAACGGCAACTTACCTTGCTCGTCCTCAAGTGTTTCATAAGCTATAGCTGTTGTTCCACTTTGTAGCAAGTTAAGCGTCAGCTCCTTTTCAACTCCTGCGAGGTGTAAGAAAGTAAATAAAATTTGTCCTTGTAAATAGTGATATTCAGAGCGTAATGGCTCTTTAACCTTTACAACCAGCTGAGTACTCCACGCTTCCCTCGCAGAAACTATGGTCGCACCACTTTGTTGATATTCTTGGTCAGAATAATCCGAACCGACTCCGGCGCCTCTTTCTACCAAAATCGTGTGGCCTGCTTTAACAAGTTCAGCAACACCTGATGGAATAATCGCAACACGGTATTCCTGGGTTTTAATTTCCTTCGGTACGCCGATAATCATCCATTTATCCTATTGTGGATATTAAATCTTCTACCGATTAGCTTATACCATCACTATACATGCGGATTACTAGTATTTATCATATGCTTTATAAATCTGCGTCTTACCATCCTTATCAAAAGCAATGACTTTAAACGGGGCTTTTTTGTCACCCATTTCCATGCCAGGCGTGCCAACTACCATTCCAGGTACTGTCAGTCCGCTTATCTCAGGTTTTTCTAGTAACATAGTCTTAATATCAGTAGCGGGCACATGCCCTTCCACAATATAACCATTAACAACAGCAGTGTGGCAGGAGGCTAATGGGCCACTAATACTATATTGATCTTTGATTTTCTGGATGTCTTCAATAACATTATCTTGCACATTAAAGCCTTGTGTCTTAAGGTGTGCCACCCATTTACTGCAGCAGCCGCATGTAGGGCTTCTATACACGACCACATCCATAGCGCTGGATTCAGAGGATGCAGGCTCGCTCGGGACACTTTGCGCATAACTTATATTAAGGCCAAAGCCGAAGATGAGCGCTGTTGATACTACTATTATAATTTTTTTCATCATTCCTCCTCCTTCTGCTTATGATAAGGTTTGCTAAAGTCGTGTACTGCATCGACCATTGTTTTTACATGGTCAGGATTAATATCAGGCAATATACCATGCCCGAGATTAAATACATGCCCTGAACCTGCTCCATATTTATCAAGTATAGTTGAAACTTTTGACTTAATAACTTCAGGGTTTGCATACAGAGTAATGGGGTCCATATTACCTTGTAATGCGACACGCTCACCCACTCGCGCTCGCGCTAGGTGGATATCTGTTTGCCAGTCCAGTCCCAGTGCATCATAGCCTGATTCTGCCATGGGTTCTAACCATTGTCCGCCACCTTTAGTAAACAAAATTGTCGGAATTTGCTGGCCATCCTGAGTAGTATTTAATAATGCCCGCACTTGCTTGGCATAACGTAGTGAAAACTCTAAATATTCTTCCGTACCAAGAGATCCGCCCCAGGTATCAAAAAGCATAACAGTCTGTGCGCCTGCCGCTATTTGTGCGTTTAAGTAAATAGCGACAGATTGGGCTAGCTTATCCAGCATTTCATGCATTAAGTGGGGTTGCTCAAACATGAGGCCCTTTACTTTGGAAAAGGTCTTACTACTACTGCCTTCTACCATATAGGTCGCTAGAGTCCACGGGCTTCCCGAAAAACCAATTAAAGGCACGCGTCCTTGCAGGGTTTTTCTGATTAAACGCACCGCATCGATGACATATTTTAACTCCATCTCCGGGTCGGGAATAGGCAGCTTATGTATATCAGCAGCAGTGCGCACTGGATTTTTAAAGCGAGGTCCTTCTCCTTCGCTGAAATATAAGCCCAAACCCATTGCATCAGGGATCGTTAAAATATCAGAGAATAAAATAGCGGCATCAAAATCAAATCGTTCCAATGGTTGTAGTGTGACTTCACATGCTAATTCAGGATTGGTGCATAAGTTCATAAAACTGCCCGCCTGCGCACGAATTTCTCGGTATTCAGGTAAATATCTTCCAGCCTGACGCATCATCCATACTGGCGTTTTGTCTACGGGTTTTTTTAATAATGACCGGATGAATCTATCGTTTTTTAGATCACTCATGTTTTGTCTTAGTCCTTGTGTCTTTATCTATTTGTATAGATGAAATGCTTTTCTTGATTGATTGCTACTCAAAAAACTTAATTAATTAAGGTGTAAAATAGGGACACCTTAATATTCATCTGAAATATAAAAGTTTTTATTTCTTGCGTCCATAATTATTCAATGTATCTACTAATACAGTTCTTTCTACACTGAGAGGTAAGCTTGCTTCACCTATTTTTTTTAGTAAGATCAAGCGAATATCGCCATCAACATTTTTCTTATCCACCGCCATTAACGTGATGAATTCCTTGGTCGATAAATCTACTGGGGGTTGTGTCGGTAATCCTGCTTTGTTAAACAGCGCCACAATTCGATTGACATCGCTATCATTTAACCAGCCCAAGCGTCTTGATAAATCGGCTGCCTGGCACGTTCCTATCGCGACAGCTTCGCCATGGAGGTAGTTGCCATAGCCCATTCCGGTTTCTATTGCATGGCCAAAGGTGTGACCTAAATTTAATATTGCTCGAATACCTGATTCCTTTTCATCACTGGCGACAATCTCTGCCTTATTTCGACACGATTGCTCAATAATATAAGTTAATGAATCTTGGTCGCGGGCTAATAATTTTTCTATATTAGCTTCTATCCAGGCAAAAAAATTAGCATCCCGAATTAAACCGTACTTTATGACTTCTGCTAAACCAGCGGATAATTGCCTATCATCTAATGTTTCAAGCACTTTGATATCAATAATCACACACTGGGGCTGATAAAAAGCGCCAATCATATTTTTGCCTAGCGCATGATTAACCCCTGTTTTACCACCGACAGAAGAGTCAACTTGTGCCAAAAGTGTCGTTGGAATTTGAATAAAGGCAATCCCACGCTGATAACAGGCGGCAGCAAAGCCACTGATATCTCCAATTACGCCACCACCTAGAGCAATTATTGTTGCATTCCTGCTAAATTGTTTGTTCAGCAGTGCAGCAAAGATGGTTTCCATGGTAACCATCGTTTTATATTGTTCACCATCTGGCAATACCGCAACCTCAAGTTGATAGTCTTGCAAATGGCTAGTTATCTGCTTTAAATACAAGGGTGCAATCGTTTCATTTGTCACGATGAGCACTTGTTTTGATTTTATGTGGCGGGTCAATAATTCCGCTTCATCTAGATTACCGGCTCCCATATAAATAGGGTAACTTCTGTCACCCAGTTGAACCTGCAGGGTATTTATCATTAATTGAATTTATGGGTATATTCTTTTAGAATTTCTTTTACAGCGGCTTTACTTTGGATTTGACCACTATCAATTACAAAGTCGGCACATGACTGATACAAAGACTCACGATCATTTAGTAAGGCCTGGATTTTCTCTCTAGGACTATCAACATTGAGTAGGGGTCTTTGAGTATTTCGTGAGGTGCGATCGACGATTCTGTCAACCGAGCACTTCAAATATACAACAAAACCATTTTCTTTTAGCCGAGTTCTATTTTCTTCGTTTAGAATAACCCCGCCACCAGTGGCCATAACGATATCTTCAAGCTCTGTTAGTTCCTTGATCATTTTATTTTCTCTAATTCGAAAACCTTTTTCCCCCTCAAATTCAAAAATAGTCGCTATATCGACACCTGTTATATCTTCAATAGCCTTATCACTATCGTAAAATGGCACACTCAATGATTTTGCCAGTAAGCGACCTACCGTTGTTTTTCCGGCACCCATCAAACCAATTAAATAGACATTTTTTTTATTCATTAACATTTTTTTTATTCATAAAAAAAGGGGCATTATGCCCCTTTTCTTGTTGTATTTGAAGTGTTACTAACGCATTTTTAACGAATCTTTAGTAATTTTAGGCGTAATAAAGACTAATAGTTCTTTTTTAAAGTCACTTTTGGTGGTTTTTCTAAACATCCAGCCTACTATAGGCAAGTCAGCAAACCAAGGCACTGAATCAACTATATCGACCGTATCGCCCTCATAAACACCACCAAGAACTATTGTTTCACCATCTTCGACGCGAACACTTGCAGTGACTTGCCTGGTATTAATTGCTAAGCCGTCAGGTGTAAGGTCTCCTGGTGAATCTTTAGTAATATATAAATCCATAATAACACTTCCACTTGGGGTAATCTGCGGGGTTACTTCCAGGATTATTGACGCGTCCTTAAATTGCGTTTGTGTTCCATTCTGGCTAACAGTCTGGAATGGAATTTGTTGGCCTTGTTCAATACTTGCCCGACAACGATCTGAGGTGAGTACTTTAGGATTGGAAACAAACTCTGCTTTTCTTTGGTCT
Source organism: Methyloprofundus sp. (assembly GCA_012960135.1). Taxonomy (GTDB): domain Bacteria; phylum Pseudomonadota; class Gammaproteobacteria; order Methylococcales; family Methylomonadaceae; genus Methyloprofundus. The sequence goes on along the minus strand of DUBW01000046.1, from coordinate 65,607 downwards.
TGTAAGGCTGAAATTTCCAGATTAAGTACATAATTAGCACCACTGGCTAAAGTCATCCCTAAAGCACCGTAAGGATTAGCTACCGCAAGATTAGATAAAACGGGTGACACTATATCTCCTGGGGTGCCATTATTTGGGTTGCTTCCCGTTGTAGCGCCAACTGAGCCATTTTCGCCTACATAAGCTGCGCCAAATTTAACGCCTAATTCCTGAGCAAAGCCTTCTTCAGCGATAACAATCCTGGCTTCAATTAGAACCTGACGCACTTGCCGGTCTAATTTGTCAATCATCATCCTGACTTCTTCCTGGACTATAGCGGTATCTTTAACAATTAAGGTATTAGTCCGAGAATCAACTATCGCAGTTCCTCTATCGGATAAAAGTGAGTTTTGCTGGTTATTCTGTCCATTAATACCACGATTGCCTCCGCCACTGGAACTGCCACCTCCGCCGCCAATGGAACTGCCACTACCGCCTCCACCACGGCCACCACGAGAATTGTTGTTGCCTGAGCCTGACGTCACAGAACAGCCATCAGCACCAATAGAAGATACGCCAAATAAAATATTTCTAAAATTTTCGGCTTTGGCGTAATTAATCTGGATATATTCTGTTTTTAAAGGCTCTAAGCGCTTTGCCACCTTTTGCGACTCTAATTCCTCTTCTTCCAGCTTAAGAATTTCTGCTGTCGGCGCTACAAGAATAACATTTCCAGATTCTCTTTTTGCTAGCCCCTTAGATTTCAAAATCAAGTCTAAGGCCTGATCCCAGGGCACATCATTCATACGTAAAGTTATATTTCCAGTAACAGCGTCAGAGGCGACAATGTTAAGATCAGTAAAGACGGCTAGAACCTGTAATACTGAGCGAATTTCTATATCCTGAAAATTTAATGAAAGGCGCTCACCACTATAAGGGAATTTTTTCTTGCGTTTCTCTTCTTCTTCAGCGGTTGTAATAGCCCTTACTTCAACGGTTAACAAGCCATCTGTCTGAAATGTGGAATATCCAAAATCTTTATTTACCGGAGTGATCAATACCTTTACTTTTGTACCTACTTTTTTGGCCTCTATGATTGAAACAGGGGTGGCAAAATCAAGGACATCCATTTTTTTAGCATAGGCTTGAGGTAACTCGGTATTCAAAAAGGTTAACTCAATCTTTCCTGAGTTCTCCTGGGTATTAACGACGGTATTAGGATTAGATAAGAATATTAATAAATGGCCTTCACCTTTTTTTCCGCGGCGAAAATCAATTTTGTTGATTGCCTGTTCAGGTATTAATGCCGCAAACTGATTCAGGGTTTTTTTAGTTAATTTTTCATGGCTATCCCGGGCTATCCTACCCGAGCTGTGCAAAGCTACGATCACTCGGTTTCCTTGTACCTTAACGTCATAATTTACCAGTTTTACAAGGTTAATGACTACCCTCAGACGTCCATCTGCTTGAACGGCAACATAACTGTTAATGCCGCCCGCATTGATAATATTTTTTTTCTTTTTTAAAGCGCTTTTGACTCCGGGAAAATCTAACACTATTTTTGCTGGGTTATCGGTATGAAATACTTTGGGTTTTGCAACATTACCTGTCATTTCAAAGGTCAGCTGTAAGTTATCACCAGACACCGCATTCAAGTTAACTGAACTTAGTGCAATTTCTTGAGCTGCTAGTAAAGAAACCTGCCCAAATAATAATGTGCTTATTGCCAAAACACGCAATAACGACCACTGCTTTAAAAAGCTCATACAAAAACCACCTTGCTTAATATTCATATCATTCTTCAGCTCATTCAGATAGCGCTATTGATGCTTGATGTTCACGCCATGTACCAGGCTGATCTGGAACAATTTCCATTATTTCAATTTTATCCTGGAAAATACGTAATATCCGGCCATGATTTTGTCCTAGGTAATTCCCCGCACTAACACGACGAATGGTACCGTCGCTGGCTTTTATCAGCCCCCATAAAACACTTTTTATTTTAACCGTGCCAACCATCCTTAAAGTATCCAGGGAGTAGCTTTCCAGCTCTTCTCTATGACGATTAAAATCTGGCTGTATTCCATTTGTTTCAACAGCCTGGGTTGCCATCGCTTCAACACTTTTCTCAATGGGTCTAAAAGGGTCTCTTAAGCCATCAGGGTCAAATAAAAAGCTTTCAACCGGGGGCATAGGTTCAATGGCTCTAACAGCGATCGGCTTGGTATTTTGTCTTTTCTCTTCTAATCTTTGTTCAAGTTCAGGGTACGGGATAACGATGGCACTCTTTTTTTCGCAACCAGGTACCACCAAACCATCATGATCAAGACAAACCAAAGAACTATTATCCAGTACTTCAGCATTGTTTTCTACGTGATTATTGCCCTCACGGTAAGTTGTAATCAAGGCATCCATGGATAACAAAGGGTTATTTTTTGTGGGAAGAATTTGAATGTTTTTTATAGTGACAATTCGAGGTAATTTAGCAAGCCCATTGATAAATGAGCCCAATTCACTATATTGGCCGATAACTTTTATATCAATGGGTAGTTCAATCACATCTCCGTTGTCTACTATTTTAGCGGGTTTAAATAATTCAAACTCTAAGCCGCTAGATAAGCCAGTTTGGGAAATATCCACCAGTAAATTTGCGACTTCTGCTTTCGTCGGCATTAATTTCATCATTCCCGCCAAAGAGGATTGTATTTGCTTATACTGCGCTTGATGAAGCTCAAGGTTTTGTGCTAGCCTCCACTCATATTGGTATTTATGCAAGGCATCTGCTACTTCTTTTTGCTCTATTTCTATTTGTGCTACTTTTTCGCTGGTAAATTGATAGTACCCAAAGCCTGTTATTGTTAAGAATACTAAAGCACCCGCCCCTATTTTTAAGGGTTTAGGCCAGGCTCCTGCTTCATTCAGATCCCAATTAATTTCAGAAAGGTTCATTACATATCCTCATCTTCTGCTTTGCTTTTCCATTGCTTTGCATGCAAAGTAAAATCACTTAAATTACCATTCTTGTTTTTGTTGCTTCCTTTGATAATATTCAGACTGGGATCGACTAGCCATTTATTCGTTTCAACATTTCTCATAAAAGCCGATACGCGGGAATTGGACTGAGTTTTACCTACTAATGTAACGCGAGCATTCTCTTGTTTTAGTTTTATAAGAAACACGCCTTCAGGGGTTACTCTGGCAATCGCATCAATAAAGTGGACAATTTCAGGTCGACTTTTTTGTAATAATTGAATGGCGTTTCTTTTGCTTTGCAGAATGCCATTTTGTGTTTCAATATCTTTAATTTTAGCGGTAATTAAATTAACTTCAGCCACTTTTGCTATCACGATACGTTTTTTATCTTGCTGCTCGGTAATCAGGCTATCCAGGTATTTCTCTACACCAAACAATATAGCCACAGCAGCTATTGCAACGAGCACAATACCAAGAATAAATTCTTCTTGCCTTTGCTTGCGTAGCTCATCACGCCAAGGTAATAAATTAATTCGAGCCATTAGTCAAAACTCCTTAGCGCCAAACCACAGGCTATCATCATCGCTGTAGAGTCATTGCTTAAACTTTGCGGTTTGATTTTATTTGATAGAGCCATATTAATAAATGGGTTAGCGATAAACACCGGAATGCCTAGTTCTTCTTCTATTAATTTATCAAGGCCTGCTATTGAGGCACAGCCGCCGACCAATATGACGGTATCAATACTTCTATTTGCACTAGATGATATAAAAAATTGTAATGACCTGGCAACTTGTTGTACCAATGCACGTTTAAAGGGTTCCAATACATCATTATTATAATTATCGGGCAACCCCCCATGCTTTTTAGCCAGTCCGGCCTCCTCATAAGAAAGGCCATAACGGCGTTGAATTTCCTCGGTTAATTGCTTGCCGCCAAAAACCTGTTCCCGTGTATAAATTGCGTGGCCTTCCTGCAAAATATTCAGAGTTGTCATGGTTGCGCCAATGTCAGCAATCGCCACAGTTTGCTCTTCATCAACATCTGGTAGGTGGTCTTTAAGCAATGTGTATGAATTTTCCATAGCAAATGCCCCGACATCAACAATGCTAGCAGTTAAGCCGGCCATTTCCAGAATTTCTACTCGCTCATCAATATTCTCTCGACGTGAGGCAACAAGTAGTACATCAACCATCTCAGAGTTTGCTTCATTAACGTGTTGTACTTCAAAGTCCAGGCACACTTCATCAAGAGAATAGGGAATATACTGATCAGCCTCAACCATGAGCTGCTCTTCCATTTCATCTTCAGACAAGTGTGCCGGCATGGTGATCACCTTCGTCATTACGGATGATCCGGCGATTGCTACGCAGGCATGCCGCGTGCGCGTCCCTGTTTTTTTTAATGCTACTTTGATAGCGTCGGCTATCATTTCTATATTAGAGATATTGTTGTCTATTACTGCATCTTGAGCTAAAGGTGCAACAGCATAACTCTCAACTTTATACCTGCTACCTGTTTTGCTTAGTTCTAATATTTTGACAGCAGCTGTACTAATGTCGATCCCAAGAAGATGATCATGCTTATGATTGAACCATTTCATGTAGAAGCTCTTTTATTTTTTCAATAACACCAGGGAGTAATCGTGCTAAAACAATCATGTCCCAATCTAGTAAGAAGTATAGCCATGTTTTATATTTTAATACTACACTATAGTCAAAGCGAGACAAATAATACAACAAGCGAGGAGTCCCTACTTTTGCGAAAGCTCACAACGCGGCAAAAGCGTAACGTGACTGATTAAAATCTGCTATGCCCTGTTTCACCCTGCATTTGCCATAAAAAATCCTGAATGGCTTGACGCTGTGTCGGAATGCTTTGCATTTTCTTTGCGCAAAAAATGCTTCGAGAAAACGCCCGGCCCTACAGCTAACAGGGACTAAAAATCTTCACTTCGCTAAAGCGCCGTTTCCAAGATATCCAGCGTTTGTAATGTAAGACTAATTTATATAAACAGATTTTAAATTTGCGTGCGATTTTCTCTATGCCTGTGTTTAAGGCGGTAAGTGTTTTGGCTTATTCAGACAGAAGAGGTACTTTTCAATTAATGAGGGACTAGAAAGTAAATTTGGTATTAGCGAGGAAGAGTAAGGCATAGGTCTCAGAGCAGATTTATCACAACGCATCTTAGTATAAGCAGTATAATACAGCACAGGTACTAGAGTTTGCGCAAAAGACATTAGCCCATCTTCGTCACTTTTATCTTTTTAAGCTATTAATTCTTCGTTTTATGCAATTTTTTTGTCGAAAAATTCTCTTTAAAATCAAGGGTGTTTTTTGAAAATTTTGTAGTGCCATTTTTATCAGGTTATTGAATAGATTCATTGACGTTTATCAAAAAAATCATCATTATTTGAGTGTAATTTAAACGTGACAAAAATACTCTAAAAATTCAACGTTTTATATAAAAAAATCTGTAGAGCCAACTCGCTACTTTTTAAAATCCCAACCAATTGATTTATAACAGCTACATCACTAATAGTGACGAATATGGGTTAGGGATGAGGATATTATTAAAGGCTATGTATGCATTAAGTGTTGGTTGTTACGTAAGTGCTTGTTTTAATTATCCGCACTTACAAGTGAAGCGCCGTTATTTAAAGGCGCCAACATCTAATGCATACATAGACGGATTAAATCCTTGCTCCCCAGTCTAAAAATTTACTTTTTCAATAAAATCGATACCTTGTAAATGAGAATAATAAAATGGTTATCAGCCATACTCGTAACTTTCTCTATGTTAGGCTTAATTATTGGCTATTTTGCTTACCAGCAACTCAGTTCAGAGCTTCCTGATATTAAGGTATTAAGAGATATACAATATCATCAGCCGCTAAATATCTACAGTCGAGATGGGCTATTGATAGAGCAATTTGGCGAAAAAATACGTATTCCCATTAGTATTTCTGATACACCTGAGCAGCTTGTTAATGCATTTATATCTGCCGAAGATGGTAATTTTTTCTCTCATATTGGTATTGACTTCAAGGGTCTCGCCCGTGCGGTTATTCAGTTGGCGCTAACGGGCAAAAAAAAACAGGGCGGTAGTACTATAACTATGCAAGTAGCGCGGAATTTCTTGCTCAGCAATAAAAAAACCTACACCCGTAAGCTTAAAGAAATCATTCTCTCTTTGCAGATTGAGCAAGAGTTTAGTAAAAATGAAATTCTTGAATTATATCTAAATAAAATTTACCTAGGGCAGCGAGCTTATGGTGTAGCAGCGGCGTCTGCAATCTATTACGGTCGTCCCTTGACAGAATTGACAATTGCAGAGTTGAGCATGATAGCTGGATTGCCCAAAGCCCCGTCAAGTTACAATCCTATATCCAATCCTGAACGTGCGTTACTGCGTCGCAATTATGTATTAAGGCGCATGTTAGATCTACGCTATATAAGCCAGCAAGACTACAATACTGCGATTGAATCACCTATTACTGCCCGCCGCTATGCCGCTCAGAGAGAGTTGTATGCGCCCTTCATTGCGGAAATGGTACGCAATGATATTGTCAGGCTTTATGGTGAAGATCAGGCGTACACGGCTGGCCTGAAGGTTTATACTACGCTGCATGCTGACTTGCAAAGTGTCGCGGTAAGCGCAATGCGTGCGAACCTTCATCAGTTTGATGAACGGCATAGTTATCGAACTAGTCAGCAGCAAAAACTTCCCTTAAAATCGAGCCATAACACAGGCTCAACATTTCCTGCTCAAGTTACTCAAATTGTTGAACAGCAACTTACTGCTGAACTCAAAGACGGAACTGAAATCAAATTATTATGGAAAGATAGTCCCTGGAGTACGGTATATAATGCTGACACCCAGCAAACAAGGCGCGTTAATTCATACCTGGATATTATCGATTTGCACGATACGATTCGGGTCAGGCAGGCCAATAAAAAATGGCGACTTGCTCAGGTTCCTGAAGCAGAAGGTGCTTTTGTTGCCCTTGATCCTAAAACAGGTGCTGTTTTAGCGTTGTCAGGTGGTTACGCCTATTTCAATAATAAATACAATCGCGCCACACAGGCAATGCGTCAGCCTGGTTCTGGCTTCAAGCCAATTATATATACAAGCGCACTTGAGGCTGGCTATACAGCAGCCAGTATGATTAACGATGCGCCTATTGTCAGCGCTAACAATTCGATAGAAGAAAGTGCGTGGCGGCCTGAAAATTATAGCCACAAATTTTACGGCCCGACCAGTATTCGGACGGCATTACGCAAGTCTCGTAATTTAATTGCAATACGTTTGACCAGGGCTATCGGGATAGCGACTGTTACCGATACCGCAATTCGTTTTGGTTTCTTGCCGGAGCAGCTGCCAGCAAAGCTATCTCTGGCGTTAGGTAGCGGGCAGGCTTCTCCTCTGCAAATGGCGCGCATGTATGCAGTATTTGCCAACGGTGGTTATTTAATTAACCCTTACTATATAGATCGTATTGAAGCGAGTACTGGTGAAGTTTTATTTCAGGCAGAGCCACTTGCTGCATGCTCGGTATGTGCAAGCAACGCCGCACCCAGAATTATTTCACCGCAAACAAATTTTTTAATAAACTCGCTTTTACAAGATGTTGTGCGGCGCGGCACAGCGGTTAAGGCTAAATCATTACAGCGTAATGATTTAGCTGGAAAGACAGGAACCACTAATGATCAAAAAGATGCCTGGTTCAACGGCTTTACACCAGATATAGTGGGCGTAGCCTGGGTAGGGAAAGATAACTCCAGCAGTCTTGGTCGCTGGGAAACAGGGGGTAAAGCAGCCTTGCCCATGTGGATTGATTTTATGCGTTACGCACTCAAGGGTAAAGTAGAGCGGGAGCCAATAATGCCGGAGGGTATCAGCAAGGTGCTTATTGACCCAGAAACAGGACTATTGGCGAGAGAAGAGTCGCTTACAGGAATCTGGGAGTATTTTAGTGATGAATCTGTTCCAACTCAATACGCCCCGCTAATAGAATTGGAAAGTGAGTTGATTGGAGAGAAAAATACTACTGAAGATGAGGTTCCTGAAACACTATTCTAAGTTTTCTTTAGGCATAAAAAAACAGCCATGCAGCTGTTTTCTTAGTGGTACGAAATTGAATAAATACTAGACGTTACGTATATCTTTACCGGTATAAACCTGCCTAGGCCGTCCGATTCGTTGCCCCGGCTCTGCCATCATTTCCAGCCAGTGAGAAACCCAGCCGGCGGTACGAGCGATAGTAAACATCACTGTAAACATATCAACAGGAATATTTAAGGCTTTATAGATAATCCCGGAATAAAAATCCACATTAGGATATAATTTTCTCTCGATAAAATATTCATCTTTCAATGCATATTCTTCGAGTGCTAAGGATAGCTCAAACAAAGGATTTTGATCAGAAGTGCTTTCTAGTACTTCATAGCAGGCTTTACGAATAATTGTTGCTCTAGGGTCAAAGTTTTTATAAACTCTGTGGCCAAATCCCATTAAACGGAACGGATCGTTTTTATCTTTGGCCTTAGCTATAAATTCAGGAATTCTGTCCACAGAGCCTATCTCTTCCAGCATGCTTAAAACTGCTTCGTTAGCACCACCATGGGCGGGGCCCCAAAGCGCACCGATTCCCGCAGCGATACAGGCATAAGGGTTTGCACCCGTGCTGCTTGCCAGGCGTACCGTCGAAGTGCTGGCATTTTGCTCATGATCAGCATGCAGGATAAACAGTAAGTTCAGGGCTTTGACAGCAATAGGATCTATATAGTTGTCTTTATCTATATATTTCTCTGCGCAGGTCGTGAAAACATCATATTCAGAAAGTTTTCACAATAGCTGAGATCGGCACGTGGATAAACATGAGGAAAGCCGATTGAATGTCGATAGCATGCAGCCGCAATAACAGGCATCTTAGCTAACATACGCATCGCAGAAATTCGGCGATGGTCGGGGTCATTCATGTTTAATTCACTATGATAAAAAGCAGACAGTGAGCCCACAATACCAACCATCATTGCCATCGGATGCGCATCATAATGAAAGCCATCGATAAAACCACGCATTGCCTCATGTAGCATGGCATGCTGACCGATCTCGTGCTCAAACTCTGACTGTTCTTGCTGGTTTCCCAGTTCGCCATTCATTAACAAGTAGGCGACTTCAAGAAAGGAGCATTTCTCAGCTAACTGATCTATAGGGTAACCTCTATAGAGCAAGATGCCCTTTTCACCATCAATGTAGGTGATAGCGCTCTTGCAGCTTGCCGTTGACATAAAACCAGGATCGTAAGTAAATAAGCCCATTTGCTTATTTAACGTACTCACATCAACAACGGGCGTACCCACAGTTCCTTTTAGTAAAGGGAAGTCAGCTTGTTCTTTAGTAGAATTATTTCTGATTGTGAATGTGTCTTCGGTCATGATATTTCCTATGCTTTGATTAGTTACTAGCGTAATCTCAAAGCTTATTTGCTATAACGCTTACGGAATTTATCTACACGTCCGGCCGTATCAACTACACGCTGTTTACCGGTATAAAACGGATGACATGATGAGCATACCTCAATATGCAAATCTTTGTCTAAAACAGAGCCTGTAGTGAACTCGTTGCCACAACCGCAAGTCACGGTTATTTGTTTATATTCTGGGTGAATTTCTGGTTTCATCTAATGACCTTTATACGTCTAAAAAATCGACTAACATACATTTTTGAACAGAGTATAATACTGCTTTCTTTGAATAACTGCAAGTTACTATCATAAAGTATGCGAATTATTACCGTAAACACAAATGGCATTCGTGCTGCCGAGCGCAAAGGTTTCTTCCCTTGGCTAGCGCAGCAAGAGGCGGACGTAGTCTGCATACAGGAAACAAAAGCGCAGCCCGAGCAACTGACAGCCGATGCATTTCGACCGGCTGGATATCACTGTTACTATCACAGTGCAGAAAAAAAAGGCTATAGTGGGGTGGCGATATATAGTAAACACAAGCCGGATAAAGTGATAGTCGGCATGGGCTTTGATGATATAGATAGCGAAGGGCGCTATTTAGAGGTGCAGCTAGGCAAGCTTAGTGTTATCTCGCTCTATTTGCCCTCGGGCTCGTCTAAAGAAGAGCGTCAGGCCTTTAAATATACAGTCATGGATCGCTATATGCCCATTTTACAAGAAAATGCCAACAGTAAGCGTGACTATATCATTTGTGGTGACTGGAATATAGCGCATAAAGAAATTGATTTAAAAAACTGGAAAGCCAATCAGAAAAATTCTGGGTTTTTACCTGAGGAACGCGCTTGGTTAGATCAGTTATTTGAACAAGAGTCCTGGGTTGATGGTTTTAGAGTGGTAAATCAAGAAGCCGATCAATATACTTGGTGGTCAAATCGCGGCCAGGCGTGGGCAAAAAACGTGGGTTGGCGCATTGACTACCAAGTGATTAGTGAGCGTTTACAAGAAAAGGTTCAGTCCGCCACTATTTATAAGGATGAGCGTTTTTCGGATCATGCGCCATTAATCATAGACTACGATTACCCGCTTTCTTAAGCCTCATATATTAATATCTTTTATGATGCTGGGGAGCGTGCTATTAGTAGCTTTCTGGTTGTTTTTACAATGATAGCCAGCTATATTTAATCAGCATTTTAGGCAAAAAATAAAGGTGTAAGCGTTATGTTAATTAAGGAAAGGACATCTATTCTCAGCAGTGAAATCACCAGCGAAGCTATTTTTCTCAACAGACGCAAGCTAATAAAAGCTGCCGCAGGAATATCTGTAGCAGCATTGCTGCCGGCATCAGCCCGTGCCCAGGTCAAAAAATATGCCCAAGTACCAGTAGGCCCTTATTCAGGTGCTTTGCAACCCACCGACTATGAAGATGTCGCAAATTACACCAATTATTATGAATTTAGTACAGATAAGAAAAGTTCGACTGTTTTAGCTAAAAACCTGCAAACCAGTCCCTGGAGTATAGCAGTTGAGGGTGAAGCTGAAAAAATCGGTGTTTTTAATTTAGAAGATATATTAAAGAATAATCCACTGGAAGAGCGAATTTATCGTTTTCGATGCGTAGAAGCCTGGGCGATGGTCGTACCCTGGATAGGATTCCCATTAGGTACTATGCTAAAGCAATTTAAGCCTACATCGAAAGCGAAATTTGTTGAATTCACCACGCTTTATGACCCTAAGGTCATGATCGGTCAGAAAACCAATGTACTGGCCTGGCCCTATGTGGAGGGCCTAAGAATTGATGAGGCCATGAACCCGTTAGCATTTTTAGCAACAGGCATGTATGACGAGACGCTACCAAATCAGAACGGCGCACCCTTGCGTTTAGTCGTGCCGTGGAAATACGGCTTTAAAAGTATTAAAGCCATCGTAAAAATTCGCTTTACAGAAACCATGCCTGCCACGGCATGGAGCAAAATGGGGCCAAGTGAATATGGCTTTTATGCCAATGTAAACCCTGAGGTTGCTCACCCACGCTGGAGTCAAAGCAGAGAGCGTATTTTAGGGGCCAGCATCTTTACCCCAAAGCGTAAAACAGAAATGTTTAATGGCTATGGAGAGCAGGTTGCCTCACTTTATAAAGGAATGAATCTAGCCAAACAGTACTAATGTACATCTCAAAAAGGGGCTGGTCATTTATTAAAATCATTATTTTTTTTCTATGTCTGAGCCCTTTTCTACTACTTATTAATGACACTATTCAAGATCAACTAGGTGCAAACCCTATACAAGCCCTACATTTTAATTTGGGCGATTGGGCATTGCGCTTTCTATGCATAGGACTGGCACTAAAGCCTTTAAAGAGATTAACAAAGCAAAGCTGGCCGTTACGTTTTCGCCGCATGATGGGCTTGTTTACCTTTTTTTATGCCAGCTCACATTTTCTGGTTTATATCGTGCTTGATTTGTCATTATCCTGGGAAGAGTTTGTCGATGAAGTGCCTAAGAGTCCTTATATTCTTGTTGGACTTTTTACCTATTTACTGCTGATTGCCTTGGCAATTACATCGACAAAGGCTATGCAAAAGCGCTTGGGAAAACGTTGGGTACAATTACATAAGCTGGTTTATGTCGCGGGGATTAGTGCCGTTATTCATTACCTTTGGTTAGTAAAATCAGACATTGGCGAGCCGTTGATTTATGCGAGCATTATGTTTGTTCTGCTTGGTTTCCGCTTACAAAACTATATAAAAAATAGAAAAGCTGTAGCAGCCTTAGTGAAACAGCGATCAACCACATAAAAACCTCCGAACCTCGCTTGTTTTTTACTCGAATTCAAGTCGTTTTATTTCGGTTTAAAGACTACCTGTAAAGCAAAAATAACATAGCCAAGCCAGCAAGCGTTTTTTAAGCTATAATTGAAAAAATTTTTAGCTTTTATATATCCCCTTATCGTGACTAGTCTAAATAACGATTTATCCACATTTCAAGGACTTATCCTTGCATTACAAAACTATTGGTCAGAGCAGGGCTGTATTTTATTGCAACCGCTTGACTTAGAAGTAGGTGCCGGGACATTTCATCCCGCCACTTTTCTCCGCGCAATTGGCCCGGAGCCATGGAATGCCGCTTATGTACAACCTTCACGCCGCCCTACTGATGGTCGTTACGGTGAAAACCCAAATCGCTTGCAGCATTACTATCAATTCCAGGTAGTATTAAAGCCTTCACCCGATGATATACAGGAATTATATCTAGGTTCTTTGCGTCATCTTGGTCTAGACCTACTGGAGCATGATGTGCGCTTTGTCGAAGACAACTGGGAATCTCCAACTCTGGGGGCATGGGGTTTAGGTTGGGAAGTCTGGCTTAATGGCATGGAAGTTTCGCAATTTACTTATTTTCAACAAGTGGGTGGCCTGGAATGCCGCCCTGTTACTGGTGAGTTAACCTACGGTCTTGAACGTATCGCCATGTACATACAAGGCGTGAAAAGCGTGTATGACCTGGTCTGGTCTAAAGGGCCGAAAGGTATCGTTACTTATGGTGATGTGTTTCATCAGAATGAAGTGGAAATGTCAGAATATAACTTTGATCATGCCAAAGTAGACTTTCTATTCATCTGTTTTGACACCTACGAAGCCGAATCAGCGAAATTGATAGAACAAGGCCTGCCACTACCGGCTTATGAAATGGTTTTAAAAGCATCGCATACCTTTAATTTACTCGATGCTCGCCATGCTATTTCTGTCACCGAGCGCCAGCGTTATATTCTAAGAGTGAGAAATATGTCTAAAGCCGTTGCCGAGACGTATTATGCGCGTCGTGAAGCGCTTGGTTTTCCTATGGTAAAAGAATCTGGGGAAGCAGCATGAGCGATACTCAGGACTTGCTATTTGAACTAGGCTGTGAAGAATTGCCGCCTGCATCATTACGCAAGCTTAGTGATGCCTTGTTGAAAAATATTCAGCAAGGACTTACTCAGGCGGATTTAAGCTTTGGTGAATCTATTGCCTATGCAACACCGCGCCGTCTTGCGGTATTAATTAAAGATCTGGTCAGCTCGCAAGCAGATAAACGCATTGAAAAACGCGGCCCGGCTTTGCAAGCCGCTTTTAATGCAGAAGGTGAGCCAAGTAAAGCCTCTTTGGGCTTTGCTAAAAGCTGCGGTACAACTGTAGAGCAATTAAGCACGGTAAAAACTGATAAGGGAGAATGGCTGAGCTTTACCCAAAAGGTAAAAGGTCAAGCTAGTGTCGCTTTAATCCCGGAGATTATTAGCAAAAGCATTAGCCAGCTACCTATCGCCAAACGTATGCGCTGGGGCTCATCTAATATTGAATTTGTACGCCCAGTGCATTGGGCTGTGTTGCTGTATGGTCAGGACATCATTAATACTGAAATTTTAGGTTTAAGCACTAGCAACACCACTTATGGGCATCGCTTTCATGCGCCTGAGGCGATTACTATTGACGCGCCTTTGAGATATGAAAACATCTTACTTGAGCAGGGTAAAGTCATCGCAGACTTTAATCAGCGTATGCAACTAATTCGTGATGCTGCTAATAGCGCTGCATCAGCGGTTGAAGGTATTGCGCATATAGAAGAAGATTTATTAGAAGAAATTGCTGCGCTGAATGAATTCCCGGTCCCCATTACCGGAACTTTCGATACCCGCTATCTGGCATTACCCGACGAAGTATTGATTACCACCATGCAAATTAATCAGAAATATTTTCCGGTTAAAAATGCCCGGGGTGATTTGTTGGCGCACTTTATTACCTTTAGTAATATTGAGAGCAAAAACCCTGAGTCTATCCAGAAAGGTAATGAGCGAGTGGTTATGCCTCGTCTGGCTGATGCGGAATTTTTCTGGGACCAAGATCGTAAATTACGACTGGAAGAACGAGTTGAGCAGCTAGGCAGTATTATCTTCCAGAAGAAATTAGGTAGTCTGGCAGATAAATCTCAGCGGGTAGAAAACCTTGCCGAGTTTATTGCCAATAGCATAGATACTGACGCTGACCAGGTAAGGCGCGCGGCTAAGCTAGCAAAAACCGACCTAGTTACCAATATGGTTGAAGAGTTCGGAAGCCTACAAGGTTTAATGGGGCGCTATTATGCCCTGGCTGATGGCGAATCTGTCGAAGTGGCTCAGGCAATAGAGGAGCAGTATTACCCTAAAGGCTCGGGCAGTCCCACGGCTAGTAGCGCGACAGGGCAAATTCTATCCATTGCAGAAAAAATCGATACGCTCACTGGTATTTTTAGTGCCGGCTTAATACCAAGTGGTGATAAAGACCCTTATGCACTAAGGCGTTCAGCTTTAGGCGCATTGAGAACCATTATAGAAAATAAACTGGAAATCCACTTAATCGAATGTGTTGATTTTGCGCTTACGCAATTTACACATGAGTTCGATTTAGGAAAAACACGCGGCTTAGTGATCCCCTTTATTTTTGAGCGTCTAAAAGGTTACTGTCTAGATCAAGGCTTTACAGCGGATGAATTTGAAGCCGTTGTTGCGGTCTTACCTACGGAGCCGTATGATTTTATGCGTCGCTTACAGGCAGTGCAGAATTTTAGAGGGTTAGCAGAAGCGGAAAGTCTGGCTGCAGCTAATAAGAGAATCAGCAATATTCTGAGAAAATCAGATAACAAGCCTGCTGAGTCGGTTGGGAAATTAGCCGAAGCGGCTGAAATTGCACTATTAGCTTCAGCCGAACAAGCCGAAAAAGATGTGGCGCCATTATTAGCGTCAAAAGACTATCAAGCGGCATTAAATCGCCTTGCGGGATTACGCGCGGAGGTTGATACCTTTTTTGATGATGTCATGGTAATGTGTGATGATTTAGACCTGCGCGCGAATCGCTTGGCTTTGCTCACCAAGTTATCCAGGTTATTTCTGCAAATTGCGGATATATCCAGGTTACAAAGCTAATGAGGCAAAAGAAATACGTCCTGTTGGATCGTGATGGCGTCATAAACCATGATTCAGATGCCTTTATTAAATCACCGGACGAGTGGCTGCCTATAGATGGCAGTCTGAAAGCGATAGCTTTACTCAGTAAAAATGATTATCAGGTGATTGTTATCACTAACCAATCAGGGGTTGGGCGGGGGCATTATAGCGATGCCACATTAACCGATATTCATCTTAAAATGATCCGTATGGTGAAGGCGGCAGGTGGTGAAATTAGTCATATTTATTGCTGCCCGCATTTGCCTGATGCAGGCTGTGAATGCAGGAAGCCCAAGCCAGGCATGTTGCTTCAGTTTAGCAAAGACGCGGATGTCGCTTTAGATGATATTTACTTTATTGGTGATTCATTGCGTGATATAGAAGCGGGAATTGCCGCCGGTGCAAAGGCACTACTTGTTAGAACAGGAAATGGCGAAAAAACACTGGCCGCACACCCTGAGTTAAATGTTCCTAATTTTGAGAATCTTTATGACGCCGCAGAATACATCTTATCAAGGTAGCCAGTTTTTACTATATTGTCGCTCCAGTTTGTTTTTCGTTATGGTGCTAATCGCAGCTATTATAGTCGGTACATTAATGCTGATTGTTGCGTTATTACCCTTTTCTCTGCAATATAAGCTGGCTTCATTCTGGGGGGCTTATGTTATGCTTATGGCTAAAATGATTTGTGGTTTGAATTATCAAGTCACCGGCTTGGACAATATTTCCAAAGAACAGAATGCCATTGTCTTATGTAAGCATCAGTCAGCTTGGGAAACTATTTTTTTAATGAAGGCATTACCGCCTTCGAGTATTTTGCTAAAAAAATCCTTGCTCTGGATACCCTTTTGGGGTTGGGCAATGGCTACCTTAAAGCCGATTGCTATTAACCGCTCGGCACCTAAACAGGCTTTATCACAATTATTAAAACAAGGGGCAAAGCGACTTCGGGAGGGTTACTGGTTGGTCATGTATCCTGAGGGAACAAGAATGGCGCCAGGAGAGCAAGGTAAATTTAGTGCCAGCGGAAGTTTACTTGCTCAGCGCGCGGGTTTTCCGATAATTCCTATTGCACACAATGCGGGCGAATTCTGGCCGCGCAATAGTTTTTTAAAGTACCCGGGCGTTATTCATGTGAAAATTGGCCCTGCCATTGCTGCAGAAAACCGCAAGAGCAAAGATATTAATGCCGAAGCAGAAGGCTGGATTAACAATGCAATGCAAGAAATTGATGCTACAAAACACTCACTTTAACTAGGACTTATGAAAAAAATATTAATTATTAGCTTTTCCACTCTATTATTAGTCGCTTGTTCTGAGCAACATCAATATCAAGATACAGTATTAGAGCAAATAAGTAACGATCCCGATATTAAATCCTATCACCTGGATCCGCAGAGCACAGCCGACTGTATTGTTGACTTGTCTTCAAAAAAAATGCCAGGAATGGTACCGTTTGACCCGATGCGTAAGGCGGCTTATAAAGGCTACGCCAAGATGATCTCAATTAAAACATCTGAAAAGCCAGAAGAAGTGTTAGCCGAATTGCGAGAGAGCTTTGGCTCGGCTCAAGGTCTAGCCGATGCTCATAGAAATTATTCTAAAAGCTATTTAGAGTGTATCTCTACAATAACACACCGTGAGCTCGATGTAGAAGAGGTCACGGAAAAATAGTTATTAATGGTGTGGACGGGATTGGGTATTTTATACGCTGCATGAATACCTGATCCAGCGACTGCAGAAACAATGACATTATAGTCCCACTGTAAAGCCAGATAGCCATTGCCCTGCTTTAGGTTTCGATGTCTTGCTCCGGCTATCAGTGAATTCAAAAGGCACGGATACCAGGTTCATTCCTTGATTTACTTGTACTGCAAAATGTAGGTGTGGACCCGAGCTAAATCCGGTGTTTCCTGAGTAAGCAATTAACTGTCCTGCTTTGACTCGCATGCCAGCATAAACTTGCGCTCGGTCGGCTTGTAAATGCGCATAAACAGCCATGGAGCCATCGTCATGTAATATTCTGATGCTATTGGCGCGTGACTTATAAGCCTGTTTATCTGTTCCTCCTTTGAAATAATCATTCTCCAGGCTCATTACTACTCCAGTCCTCGAGGCATGAACCTCAGATCCTTCTGGCATAGACAAGTCAACTGCATATTTATTTTGTGCTTCTGTATGTGAGAACTTACCATTAAAAGCCTGGGAAATTTGAAATTTTCTATAACTGGCAAACGGAGGGTAATAGTGTGCTTTTTTATTATGCCGAGCTGTGGGCTCGCCTAGCGAATAACGATAACTAAGAGCATACTTCCAACCCTGATATTTGTCTATGGCCCCTATGACAAATAATGGCTTTGACATACCTGGTTGAACCACAAACGTTCTCGGTAAGCCAGGGTTAGCCCGTACGTTTGTTTGTTCGGAAAGATCCACTTCGACTTCTATCGGTCCAAAATAGTCATTTCTAATAGTAAATTCTGGTCGATGTTTTTCGCCTGCCTGATCTAAGTGGACGCGCTGTTTAGTTGCAACGTTTAACTGCCGAACTTCTACGTTTAATTCCTTGCTTTGCGCTGTGGGTGACGTTCTATCGGTATAATGCCAGCCGCCATTCTTATCCTGGTATTTATACAGTTTTTTTGCTTCACTCGAAATACTTGACAGGCATAAGCATAAAAAAATCAGGCTAACTAGCAAGGTACGGATAGTCTCCCCTGCTCTGAAAGTACTAATGAGTTCGTGTTTATTTGTCGTCATTTTACAGCTATATGGCTAATATGCTTAGCATACAATAGTTTGATAATATATATAAGTGTGTTCAAGTCGTTACTGCAAGCTACTGATGGCAGCAATTAATTCGTCATTAAGTGCTGAGTTTGATAAGGAGTTATTGTCAGGATCAAAATTTTGATGAAAACTCGGGATTGATAAACTAGCTCTAAGGTCGCCATTAAAATGAGGGATAGAATTAACTGCGACCTCCAAAACTTTGCCGGCTCCTCCGGGGCCTGGGGAAGTAGCAAGGAGTACTATGGGCTTATCTTGATAGATTTCCTTGTTTATACGTGATCCCCAGTCAAATAGATTCTTATACGCCGCAGTATAGGTTCCATTGTGCTCAGCAAATGAGATGATGAGTGCATCACAAGCACCAATTTTGGCAACAAAATCTTGTGCTAGTTGAGGCTTGCCAATTTCTTTCTCTTTATCTACGCTAAATAATGGTAGTTCATAATCATTTAAGTCCAGCAGTTGAACTTGTGCTCCTTCCAGTAAACTGGCTGCATACCTCACTAATTTTTTGTTGATTGATTGTGTGCTGCTGCTCGCAGCAAATGCTAAAACATTCATAATGTTTCCTTTAGATTATGATCATGAGGCTTAAGGGCAACTATATAATATAGCAAAAAGACAATTGTTGGTTGCGGTTAACATGACCTTTCATGTTAAAACAACACAGGAATTGTAGTAATGGCAAGCAAAAAAGTTAGTATTAACCGATTAAAAGGAGTTATCTAAGCGGGTTGTTGAGAATAAGTGGGCGTTAGCGGAGCGCCAAGTACATAGGTAAGGCATAGATTAGGGTTAATAGCTATGTTATACAATTGATGTTGATTCAGTAGCTAAAGTGTTTACTGATAGTAAATAATAGGCAGAAAGATTGGCGCCAGGAAATATTTATAAAAATTTTTTTTTTATAAATTGTGGTAAATCATAAGTTTAAATTAATAGCATCGATTCAGAGTTAATGCGGTTGTAGATTTTCTTGACATGATGGGTAAAGTTGATAGAATTATCGGCACTCAAATGGAATTGTGTCATCATAATTTTTGATGTTACAGGATGTAATAACCCTTTCGGCATTAGTCGAAAGATTTTAATATTTACTTTTAGGAGGTAATAATGGCTGCTACAACTGATTCAGTGAAAGCTGACGCTTCAGAAGCACCGCTGCTAAATAAAACTAACCTGATCGCAGGGTTTATGTTGTATTTGGTATTCTATTCATTTATTCGTTGGTACGAAGGTGTTTACGGATGGTCTGCTGGTTTAGATTCATTCGCACCTGAGTTCGAAACATATTGGATGAACATGTTGTATATCGAATTAGTTGTCGAGGTAATACTCGCATCAACTATTTGGGGTTACTTGTGGAAATCTCGTGATCGTAAAGTGATGTCAATCACTCCGCGTGAAGAGCTAAGAAGACATATGACTCATTGGACATGGTTAGTAATGTACGGTTGGGCTATCTACTGGGGTGCTTCATACTTCACAGAGCAAGACGGTACATGGCATCAAACTATTGTTCGTGATACTGACTTTACACCTAGTCACATTATCGAATTCTACTTGTCATATCCTATATACATCATTACTGGTGTTGCTGCTTTCTTATATGCAAAAACTAGACTACCTGCTTACCAAGAAGGTCTTTCTATTATGTATATGGTATCAGTAATTGGTCCTTTCATGATTCTTCCAAATGTTGGATTGAATGAGTGGGGACATACTTTCTGGTTTATGGAAGAATTGTTTGTTGCACCTCTTCACTATGGTTTCGTATTCTTCGGATGGGCTGCTTTAGCGATTATGGGTGTTGTAAACATCGAAGTTGAAGCAATAACTAAACTACTTAAAAAAGACTTAGCTTAATAAAAAGCTAGATTTTTAATAAAATAGTAGTACTGAACTTGTTATCTCCTATTCTCGCCATCGCAAGATGGCGAGATGAAAGTGAGATAATGATAATAACAATAATTTTTTGGAGGTAAGCTAATGAGTGCATCTCAATCAGCTGTACGTTCACGCGCTGAAGCGGTAGAAATTTCACGCACGTTGGACTGGATGATTCTCTTTACACTATTCACTGCAGTACTGGGTGGATATCATATTCACTACATGTTAACTGGTGGTGATTGGGATTTCTGGACAGATTGGAAAGATAGACGTTTATGGGTAACTGTAGCGCCAATCGTATCAATTACTTTTCCGGCTGCTGTACAATCAATGCTGTGGTACCGTTACCGTCTGCCTATGGGCGCAGTAATTGCTGTTATAGCTCTTATGGTTGGTGAGTGGATTAACCGTTATTTGAACTTCTGGGGTTGGACTTATTTCCCAGTAAATTTCGTATTCCCATCTAACCTAGTACCAGGTGCAATCGTTCTTGATGTTGTGTTAATGCTTTCAGGCAGCTTTATTTTAACAGCTGTAGTTGGTGGTTTAGCATATGGACTATTGTTCTACCCAGGTAACTGGCCTATTATCGCTCCATTACACGTACCTGTTGAATATAACGGTATGATGATGACTTTAGCTGATTTACAGGGTTACCACTACGTACGTACTGGTACTCCAGAGTATATTAGAATGGTAGAGAAAGGAACACTTAGAACGTTTGGTAAAGATGTTGCTCCAGTATCTGCATTCTTCTCAGGTTTCGTTAGTATAATTATTTACTTCTTGTGGCATTATTTCGGACGTTGGTTTAACAAAACTGACTTCGTTGATCCTGCAGATATTTAATAATAACTAAAAACGCAATAAATATTATATTTATTGATAAACGAAAATCAATTTCTCTCGTTTGGAGGAGATATATGAAAACAATAAAAGACAAGATAGCTCAACTATCATTTGTCGCATTGCTTTTGGCTGTAACATCTGCGATGTTCTACACGCCTACAGCATCTGCACATGGTGAAAAGTCTCAAGCAGCGTTCATGCGTATGCGTACTATTCACTGGTTTGACCTAAACTGGTCAAAAGACGAAGTAGTAGTTAATGAAACAGTAGTAATTGAAGGTAAATTCCACGTTTTCTTGGGATGGCCTGAGACTGTTGATAAGCCAGAAATAGCTTTCTTGAACATTGGTATTCCAGGACCTGTATTTATTCGTGCAGGTTCTTGGATCGGTGGTCAGTTAGTGCCTCGTTCAGTTTCACTTGAACTTGGTAATACTTACTCGTTTAAAGTTCTTCTAAAAGCACGTCGTCCAGGTGACTGGCACGTTCATACTATGATGAATGTTAAAGGTGGTGGTCCAATTATTGGTCCAGGTAAATGGGTAACTGTTACTGGTTCAATGAGAGACTTCACTAATCCTTTAACTACATTAACTGGTGATGTAATCGATCTAGAAGATTACCAATTAGATAACGTATACTTCTGGCATGCATTATGGATGGGTATTGGTTTAGCTTGGATGTTGTTCTGGATCAAGCGTCCAATGTTCGTTCCACGTCATATCGCTATTACATCTGGTAAAGCTGATACTTTAATCAGTGCTAACGATAAGAAAGTTGCGATTGCATTTGCAGTTGGTACTATGGCTCTTACTGCATTTGGTATGAGTTCTACTAATGATAAATATCCAATCACAACTCCGCTACAAGCGGGTTTGATGCGTGGTATTCAGCCATTAGATTTACCTGAAACTTCAATTTCAGTAGCAGTTGAAGATGCTAATTACCGTGTTCCTGGTCGTGCTATGCAGATGACTCTGACGGTAACTAACAATGGTGATTCTGCGGTTCGTTTAGGTGAGTTCATGACTGCATCTGTACGTTTCCTAGAGCCTAATGTACTAGAAGATGAAACAGGTTATCCTGATGATCTTTTAGCTGAAGAAGGTTTAACTGTTGATGATAATAGCCCTCTAGCTCCAGGCGAGACTAGAACTATTCACGTTACAGCTTCTGATGCAGCATGGGAAGTTTACCGTTTAGCTGACTTGATCTACGATCCAGACAGTCGTTTTGCTGGCTTACTATTCTTCTTCGACGAAGATGGTAACCGTCAAATGATTAAGGTAGATGCTCCATTAATTCCAACATTCATCTAATGAATAGAATACTCAGTTAATACTGGGTAGGAATTAGAAGTACAGGCCCCTGTTACGCAAGTAACAGGGGCTTTTTTTTGTCTAACGTTTTGTTGAAAATGTAGGCAGGTATAGGACATAATAATTAAAACTGTATTGTTTGTGTCTGATACGATGGAAACAGGTTATAATTGCAAAGTTAATATCTCTTTAAGAATACACACTTGGGTAAAAAGGATGCTAGGTAAGCTTGTTAAATTTGTTGTTGGTAGTCGTAACGATCGGTTAATTAAAAAGAAAAGAAAAATAGTAACATCGGTTAATAAATTAGCTGAAGAATATGCGCAATTATCAGACGCTGAGCTACAAGCAAAAACTAAAGAATTTAGGGATCGCTTAAGCAAGGGTGAAAAACTAGATAGTCTAATTCCGGAATCATTTGCAACTGTAAGAGAAGCCTCGTCTCGCGTATATAATATGCGACATTTCGATGTACAGTTAGTTGGTGCAATGGTTCTCAACGACGGTAAGATTGCCGAGATGAAAACCGGGGAAGGTAAGACATTAATGGCCACCCTAGCGGCTTATTTAAATGCATTACCTGAAAAAGGAGTTCATGTTGTTACTGTCAATGATTACCTTGCTGCCAGGGATTCAGAGTGGATGGGGCAATTATATGGCTTTCTGGGGTTGACAACGGGCGTCATTATCAGTGATTTAAGTCATGCGCAACGCAAGGAGGCTTATGCCGCTGATATAACCTATGGTACAAACAATGAGTTTGGTTTTGATTATCTACGCGATAATATGGCGTTTAGTCTTGATCAAAAAGTACAAAGAGGTCTGCACTTTGGTATTGTTGATGAAGTTGACTCAATTCTGATTGATGAAGCAAGAACACCTTTGATTATCTCGGGGCCTGTTGAAGATAGTACTGAAAATTATTTAAAAACAAATGCAATCGTTCCTTTTTTAACAAAAGTTGAACGACAAGAAGGTGAAAAAGAAGGAGAGGAAGAAGGACCTGGCGATTATACAATTGATGAGAAATCTAAACAATTGCACCTCACCGAAGCTGGGCATATACATATAGAAGAACTGTTAGTAGAGCATGGTCTATTGGAGGAAGGGGCGAGTTTATACGAACCTGCCAATATTAGATTAATGCACTATTTAAATGCATCGTTAAGAGCCCATGCTTTATTTCATCGTGATGTCGATTATATTGTGCAAAACAATGAAGTAATTATTGTTGATGAATATACGGGTCGTATTATGCCTGGGCGACGCTGGTCTGAAGGCTTGCATCAAGCGATGGAAGCAAAGGAAGGCACCAGAATCCAAGAAGAAAATCAGACTTTAGCTTCTATTACTTTTCAGAATTATTTCCGTTTATATGAAAAATTATCGGGAATGACAGGGACGGCTGATACTGAGTCGTTTGAATTAAATAAAATATATGGTCTTGAAGTCCTTGTAATACCGACTCACAGGCCTATGGTAAGAGATGACAAAGGCGATTTAATTTATTTGACAGCCAAAGAGAAATATCTTGCTATTACGGAAGATATTAAAGATTGCGTTAAAAGGGAACAACCAGTTCTAGTAGGTACTACCTCGGTTGAAAATTCAGAATTGATTTCAAGCATACTGAATAAAGCTAATATAAAGCATGAAGTACTTAATGCTAAGCAACATGAACGAGAAGCGCATATTATTGAGCAGGCAGGAATGCCTGGCGCAATAACCATTGCAACCAATATGGCAGGTCGTGGAACAGATATTGTGCTAGGTGGGAATTTGGATGCGCAAATTCTTGTACTCGGTGAGAATGCTGCGGAAACTGACGTCAATAAAGTCAAACAAGATTGGCAAGACCGACATGAACACGTAAAACAAAGTGGTGGTCTACACGTTATTGGTTCGGAGCGACACGAGTCACGAAGAATTGATAATCAGTTACGCGGTCGGTCTGGAAGGCAAGGAGATTCAGGTTCTACGCGCTTTTATTTGTCATTAGAAGATGATTTAATGCGCATTTTTGCTTCCGATAGAGTAGCAGGTTTAATGAAAAAACTGGGCATGGAAGAAGGCGAAGCAATTGAGCACCCATGGGTGACGCGATCAATTGAAAATGCGCAGAAAAAAGTTGAAGGAAGAAACTTTGATCAACGCAAGGAAGTCCTTGCCTATGATGACGTGGCGAATGATCAGCGTAAAGTGATTTATAAGCAGCGTGATGAACTAATGGAATCTGATGATATTAGTGATATTATCAAGGTTATTCGAGACGATGTTATTAATGAAGTGATCACTAAATATATCCCACCCAAGACTATGGAAGAGCAGTGGGGTATTAGAGGTTTGGAAGAACATTTACTGGATGAATTTGAAGTAGAAATTCCAGTGGCACAAATGTTAAAGGATGATACAAGCTTGCACGAAGAGTCTTTGCGGACGGAAATAATAGATATTATTGCCAAAGAATATGCAAATAAGGAGGAGCAGACATCAGCAGATGTTATGCGTCATTTTGAGAAATCAGTGATGCTTCAGGTTCTGGATAATAGCTGGAAAGAACATTTGGCTGCCATGGATAGCTTGCGCAAGGGGATTCATTTTAGAGGCTATGCACAAAAGGACCCCAAACAGGAATATAAACGCGAAGCTTTTGAGATGTTTACCGGATTACTGGACCAAATGAAATATGAAGTAATCAGTATTCTCGCAAAAGTGAAAGTCACAGAACAAGAGGAAGTCGATGCTATAGATGAACAGCGTCAAGCGCCTCAGGAAATGCATTTTGAACATGCAGAAGCCGACAGCGAGATCGTAGAAGCAGAAAGCAGGCAAGGAGTCGGTCAGGAAAATAACACAACAGATGATACTGAAACACCTTTTGTTAGGGAAGATAGAAAAGTAGGTCGTAATGAACCTTGTCCATGTGGCTCAGGGAAGAAATACAAGCAGTGTCACGGTAAACTGTAGTTATCATTCGTCTAGCAGAATACCTGATTTTCGAGAGTTATATTGTTTAATTTCATAATCCTAGAAAAATAAACTGAGCGTGGCGCTATGTGCAAGCTATTGGTTTCAAACTGCTTTGAGGAAACCCTAGCTTCCGCTCCAGCCATGGAGAGCGAACGCGAGGGCTGGTAGTCCCCAGAAGGCGTAGGGCCGTTGTTTTGTCGGAATCGTAGCGC
>DUBW01000046.1:0-40118 GCA_012960135.1 Methyloprofundus sp. | reverse complement strand
TACGATGGTAGTGGCGAAGTGGCACGTACGCAGGACGTCTGGGGCGCCGAATGCATTAGCGGTCGCGTTAAGTTTTTGCCGCTTGCTTGGGCTGGGATGCCCAAAACAAGCTTTCGCAAAAATAGCGACTCCCTGTCGCCATAGGTTAAGCGAGTATTTCTTTGAAGTGCTATGAAATCATGAGCTTGCTCTAGAAACCATCAACAACTAATGATTCTAGAATAATAGCTATGAAACTATAATTATGCTGGCTATTTTTATTCTGAACTGGGCAAATAATACACAATTACTATACGTGGAATAGCAGAGCAGTAAAAAATAATTAAAGTCCCCATGTCGCTTATATGTTCGGTGAAATTATTTAGTTTGCTGCTGACGTCGCGTATTCTCTGGAATTAAAATTTTATTTTTATCTTGTCAAAACTATGCCAATTAATACTTTTAAAAAAAGCAAACCTTGCTCTGATATAACAAAATTACCTAAACTCGGCTTAGGTAAAAAAGATTTTGTCGCTGACTTTAAACATTATTACAGCCATCGCTTGGGTCGTGATCAGAATTGTCGTTCACCACATTATGCTTATGAAGCACTTTCATTGGCGATTAGTGACCGTTTAGTAGAGCGCTGGAAAGATACTTACAACATCTATAGAGAGACAGACTGTAAGAAAGCGTATTATTTATCCATGGAATATCTAATGGGGCGTACACTGAGTAATGCCATGCTTAATCTGGGTATTACTGATGAAGTAACGCAAGCGATGTATGACTTAGGTCTGGATATTGAAGAATTAATTGACAGTGAACCTGATGCTGGTCTGGGTAACGGTGGCTTAGGCCGATTAGCCGCCTGCTTTATAGATAGTTGTGCGACCCTACAATTACCCGTTACCGGTTATGGTTTGCGTTATGAATACGGTATGTTTACGCAGGCAATTGTTAATGGTGAACAAGTGGAACGGCCTGATCATTGGCTAAAAAATGGCAATGTATGGGAAATTGAACGTCCGGAATACACAGTGCGTATCAAGTTTGGCGGTAAGGTTGTGGATGCCATAAATGACCAGGGTGGCAAGAAAAGAATGTGGGTTGATACTCATGATATCTTGGCAGTACCCTATGATACACCGATTCCTGGCTATAAAAATGGTACAGTTAATACTTTGCGCTTATGGAAAGCAACAGCCACTGAAGAATTTAATTTAGATGAATTTAATGCAGGTGCGTATGCTGAATCGGTCGCAGCAAAAAATACAGCTGAAAATATTAGTATGGTGCTTTACCCGAATGATGCTAATGAAAATGGTAAGGCATTGCGCTTACAGCAGCAGTATCTATTGGCATCAGCAAGTCTACAGGATATTGTTGCCAACTGGGTAGGGCGACATGGGGATGACTTTACCCACTTTGCAGAAAAAAACTGCTTTCAATTAAACGATACACACCCTAGTGTTGCGGTCGCTGAGTTAATGCGTTTGTTGATTGATAACCATGGCTTAGAGTGGGCTGATGCTTGGGATATCGTGCAAAAAACCATGGCCTATACAAACCATACTTTATTGCCTGAAGCACTAGAGAGATGGTCAGTTGGTTTGTTTCAGTCTTTATTGCCACGCGTAATGGAGATTATCTTTGAAATCAATGCTCACTTTTTAGCTGAGGTATCCGCTCGCTGGCCTAGTGATTCTGAACGCTTGGCTCGTATGTCTTTGATTGAAGAAGGGCATGATGATAAGCATGTAAGAATGGCGTATCTTGCTATCGTCGGCAGTTTTTCAGTGAATGGTGTAGCAGAATTACATTCTCATTTGTTAAAAGAAGGTTTGTTTAAAGATTTCTATGATTTATGGCCTGGAAAATTTAACAATAAAACTAACGGTGTAACACCAAGACGTTGGTTAGCAGCATGTAATCCAGACTTAGCTGATTTTATTACCGAATCAATTGGTGATAAATGGGTTACTGATTTGTCTGAACTTAAAAAACTGGAAAAATTTCTTAATGATGAGAAGTTTTGCAAAAAATGGTATGAATTACAACAATCTGCCAAGCAAAAATTAATCGATTTTAAGAAAACTGAACATGATATTGATCTTAATGTAAATGCATTATTTGATGTGCAGGTAAAACGCTTTCATGAATATAAACGTCAATTGTTAAATGTATTACATGTAATACACCTATATGACAGAATCAAACGCGGTGATACAGATAACTGGACAGATCGTTGTGTATTGATTGGAGGTAAGGCTGCACCAGGTTATTACATGGCGAAACGTATTATTAAGCTGATTAATAATATTTCAGAGGTGATTAATACTGACCCGGATGTTGGCGAAAAGTTAAAACTGGTCTTTATGCCAAACTATTGTGTTTCAGCAATGGAAAAAATATGTCCTGGTGCTGATTTATCAGAGCAAATTTCTACTGCGGGTAAAGAGGCTTCTGGTACCGGTAATATGAAATTTATGATGAACGGCGCTTTAACGATTGGTACGCTAGACGGCGCTAATATAGAAATCCGCGAAGAAGTAGGCGATGATAATTTCTTTAAGTTTGGCTTAACGGAATCTGAAGTTGAAGAAATGCGTCATCATTATGATCCAATGGCAATTATTGCTCAGGACGAAGACTTGCAGCGCGTGATGCACCTACTTGAAAGTGGAAGTTTTAATCAGTGTGAACAGGGTATTTTTGACGATGTCATCAATTCCATTAAGAGTTCAGACGATATGTGGATGACGATTGCAGATTTCCGTAGCTTTGTTGATGCACAAAAACGTGTTGAAGAAGCATATCAGGATAAAGACCGCTGGACGCGTATGAGTATTATTAATACAGCAAATAGCGGGAAATTTTCTACTGACCGTACTATCCAGAGTTATAGTGATGAAATCTGGAACTTGAAGGCAATAAATGCTAAATAATTAACAGCTGGATGTGAAGACCCAATGTGTTTTACGTAAATACATTGGTTTTTTTTGCTTAAGAATTGATTGCTACTTTAAAATTAACAATGTTTAATATTGTTCTCTTTGAGCCAGAAATACCCGCGAATACCGGTAATATTATTCGCCTATGTGCTAATACGGGTGCTAAATTACATTTAATCCAGCCACTAGGTTTTGAGTTGGATGACAAAAAGTTACGCAGGGCTGGATTGGATTATCACGAGTGGGCTGACATCAGGGTACATAAGGATATCAGTGCCTTTTTAGCAAGTGAGCAATACGCCAAGGTCTATGCATTAACTACCAAGGCTAAGCAATGTTATACCGATGCTAAGTTTCAATTGGGCGATGTATTGATGTTTGGCCCCGAAACGAGAGGCTTACCTGATAGTATTCTAACTTCTTTACCGGAACCGCAGCGCTTGCGTTTGCCAATGTTACCTGCAAGTCGTAGTCTGAATTTGTCCAATACTGTAGCCGTCACCTTATATGAAGCGTGGCGCCAACAAGACTTTATTGAATTGTAGAGCGGGCTTTAGGCGATTTCTGTCAAAGAACAACTAGCTTACTTGTCCTTCTTTGGCGTTGCGGCCACAGGAATATAGCGCAACTATGCGCCTGTAGTCGTGCTTTGAAGATGAATAAAAAATCCTGCGCAATCTGGTATATTATTTTCCGACAATCACCTTACTTAAAAACGCAGGTTTCTACTTTCACCCTCTTCAATATTGGTTAGATTTATTTCCTGATCGCCCGCTGCAAAATTAGTCTGTGCTCCCAGTTTGATCATCAAGCGGACCTCGTTTTTGGAGTCGGCTGCATTAATCGCATCCTCATAGCTAATTTTTCCAGACGTATATAAGTCATAAAGAGCCTGGTCAAAGGTTTGCATGCCTAGTTCTTTGGAAGACTTCATTAGCTCTTTTAATTTATGTACGTCACCTTTGCGAATCAGATCACTAACCAGCGGCGTACCTAAAAGAATTTCCATCACGGGATAGCGACCTTTACCATCCGCCCGGGCAACCAGTTGCTGGGCTATAATTGCTTTTAAATTCAGTGACAGATCCATAAACACCTGACTATGCATATCTTCAGGAAAGAAATGCAGAATACGATCAAGCGCCTGGTTCGCATTGTTTGCATGTAATGTAGATAAGCATAAATGTCCTGTCTCGGCAAAGGCTAAAGCGTGCATCATAGTTTCCCGGGTACGGATTTCACCAATAAGAATCACGTTGGGAGCCTGGCGGAGAGTGTTTTTTAGGGCCACTTCGTAAGATTCGGTGTCCATGCCCACTTCGCGCTGAGTAATGATACAGCCTAAATGTGGGTGAACAAATTCGATAGGGTCTTCGATGGTAATAATATGTCCGCTACTGTTTTGATTACGGTACTTGATTAAAGAGGCTAAGGAAGTAGATTTACCTGTACCTGTGGCACCAACAAATAAAACCAGTCCACGGTTTTCCATGATCACGTCTTTTAGCGTAGGCGGAAGGTGTAGGCTTTCCCAGTCTGGAATATCGGATTCTATCCTTCTTAGCACCATGCCGGCAGCATCTCTTTGCGTAAATGCGCTGACTCTGAAACGACCTAGGCCACTACGGCTAATAGCAAAATTACATTCCTTGGTATTGTCAAAATCATCACGCTGACGTTGAGTCATGATGTTTTTTACTAGCAGCATGGATTGCTCTTCGGTAAGAGGTTTTTTTGAAACATCTTTTATTTTACCGTCAATTTTTAAAGCAGCAGGGCGACCTGCAGTGATAAATAAATCGGATGCTTTTTGCGTGCGCATCAATTCTAATAACTTCTCAAAGTCCATATTATTCTCCAGTGTAACTTTAACGGAACATATCTCTGCTGACAGCCTTAACCATAGCGGCCTTGGATGTTATTTTTCCAGCATCTACCAGCTCTTTCAAGTTTTGATCCAGAGTCTGCATACCATCACGGCGGCCTGTCTGAATAGCTGAATACATTTGCGCTACTTTTGCTTCACGAATCAGGTTTCGAATCGCAGGGGTACCGACCATAATTTCATGTGCAGCAATACGTCCACCGCCAATTTTTTTTAATAAGGTTTGCGAGATAACCGCCTGTAATGATTCGGATAACATTGAACGAATCATCTCTTTTTCTGCAGCAGGAAATACGTCAATAATACGGTCGATAGTTTTAGCTGCAGAGGTAGTGTGTAACGTTCCAAAAACCAGATGCCCTGTCTCAGCCGCTGTCAGTGCCAGCCGTATGGTTTCAATATCACGCATCTCACCGACTAAAATAATATCAGGATCTTCCCTTAGGGCCGATCTTAATGCGGCATTAAAACTTTGGGTATCCCGATGTACTTCTCGTTGGTTGATTAGACATTTTTGACTGGTATGCAGAAATTCGATCGGGTCTTCAATGGTTAGCACATGCTCGTATCGAGTAAGATTAATATGATTAACCATCGCTGCCAGCGTTGTTGATTTACCCGAGCCTGTCGGACCTGTGACCAATACCAGGCCGCGAGATTTTTCAGTTAATGTTGTAAAGAATTTAGGGGCGCCCAGGTCCTCTAAGGATAATATTTCAGAGGGAATGGTTCTAAAAACAGCGGCTGCACCGCGTTCCTGGTTAAAGGCATTGACACGAAATCGAGCTAAACCAGGTAATGCAAACGAGAAATCCGTTTCAAAAAATTCTTCATAATCGCGCCGCTGTTTATCATTCATAATGTCATAAATAAGTGCATGCACTACTTTATGGTCAAAAGCGTCGATATTAACCCGGCGAATATCACCGTCAACTCGAATCATGGGTGGAAGGCCAGCAGATAAATGCAAATCAGAGGCACCATTTTTAACAGAAAACGCAAGTAATTCAGCAATATCCATCGAAACTCCAGAGGGGAAGAAGAAATAATAGTAATGTTATTGTTTATACAGTAGCTTATGTCTTTAACTTTTTAAAGTAGTAGTGTTTAATAATAATAACAACTTAATTGAGATACACTGATTAATACATGGCATTACAAGCTAAGAAAATAGACAAAATTAACGCTGATATTCGGCAGGCAGAGGCTGATGCGGGACGGGATGCATGTTCAGTGCAATTGCTCGCAGTTAGTAAAACCAAACCAGCAGCAGATATTATTAAAGCGTATCAGGCAGGGCAAAGGCAGTTTGGCGAAAGCTATTTACAAGAAGCGTTGTTAAAGCAGAAAGAACTCAGCTGTTATCAAATTTGCTGGCATTTTATTGGCCCGATACAGTCCAACAAAACTCGGCAAATTGCGGCACATTTCAACTGGGTGCATAGCGTAGACCGGATAAAGATCGCTAAGCGGCTTAATGAGCAGCGAGCAGCCAATTTACCGCCACTAAATGTTTGCCTGCAGGTGAATATTAGCAATGAGCCCAGTAAATCGGGCTTTCAACTTGATGAATTAGCCGATGCAGTTGAACAGGTTTCTAAACTAACTAATCTTAAGTTACGTGGGGTGATGGCAATACCACAACCGGCAACTGATTATAAGCAGCAATGCAAGCCGTATCACCTGCTATATCAAGCTATAAAACACTTAAACAAGCCTGAGCTTAACACTTTTTCTTTTGGTATGTCTGGCGACTTGAGAGCGGCTATTGCAGAAGGCTCAACGATTGTACGAGTTGGAACTGCGCTATTTGGCAGTAGGTCGGATTAAGGCTGCTTTACCTTTCGTGTTTTTCGTGGTTCAAAGAGGTGACTGTTTTTTCAGGCGTTAATTATAGCGTCATGTCTAGCTCGCTTTCTTTTAGGTCTCCTAGTCCAGTCTTGGGTAGTATCGAAAATTTGTTCATAAACTGGCTTTAGTTGAGAATAAATCAGTAAGTGCCGCACCTAAACTGATAAAATCAGATGTTAATATTTGAATGGGAAAAAGGTTTGTACAATGTCTTTAGACCGTGTTTTGTTAGTAAAGGCGCATATGGCTTTAGCGGCTTTTATTTTACCGGTTGCAATGCTATTTGTGATTACCGGTGCTCTGTATACCTGGGGAATAAAAGGGGGTTATGAGACGCAAACGATTCTGTTGCCGCTCAGAGAGTCGATGCAAAATAATAAAACATGGTTGTCTGCACTAGCGGTTCAGGAATTAAATAGGCGCAGTTTAAAGGTGTCCTCTGGGGTAGAAAAAATAAAGCAGGCAGGGAACTCCTTCTATTTTGAATGGACGGGTGCTAAATTAGATGTCAGATTAGAGTCGACTAGCAACCCTTTTGTAGCGAAGCTAGAGATTAAAAGGACAAATTAGCATCTTTTTTTTGTGCAATGACATAAAGCCAAAGGCGGCCAGGCCTTTAAAGTTTATGCTGCAATGTTAGCCGTGAGTTTGATGATTTTATTTCTCACAGGTTTTATTATGGCCTGGAAAATAAGCAAATATCTACGCTTATTATTATCTTCAATGGAGCGGGATTTGTGGCTATTTATGACGATACTGGCATAAGTTAGATTTTTGACAGTGAACAATAGGTAAAGTTTATGAGTGCGTACAAAACGGGTAAAAAGGTGAGATATATCACTTCAATTATATTTATATTATTTATGGCGTTTATCGTCGGTGGCTCTTATTTTGCCCAGCAAAACGAAGCTACAACAGAACACACGACTACATTTTAAATAACAGACTTATGCCAAAAAAACTCCTGCTGATTGATGGCTCCTCCTTTCTGTACCGTGCCTATCATGCCGTCCCTCCCCTAAGTAACGCTGAAGGTTTGCCAACGAATGCGATTTTTGGAGTCGCAAACATGTTGCGCCGTTTAATCAAAGATCATAAAACGGATTACTTTACCGTGGTATTTGATGCGCCCGGCGGTACATTTAGAAATGAACTGTATAGTGAGTACAAGGCGCACCGCCCTCCCATGCCAGATGATCTAAGAGTGCAGATTGAGCCGTTGCACGATTTGATTCGGTCAATGGGTTTACCGCTTATTATGGAGCCGGGGGTAGAAGCGGATGATGTATTAGGAGCATTGGCAAATCTTGCTGTTGCAGAAGGCTTCGAGGTCGTTATCTCAACAGGTGACAAAGATATGGCGCAATTGGTCTGCGCCCAAGTGACCTTGGAAAATACCATGTCTAATACCACCATGGATGAGCAGGGGGTTATCGATAAATTCGGCGTAACTCCCGCGCAAATTATCGACTATTTAGCCTTAATGGGCGACAGCGCAGATAATATTCCCGGAGTGCCTAAAGTAGGCCCAAAAACGGCAGCAAAATGGCTAGCACAATATGAAACTCTGGAAAATTTAATAGCTTGCGCAGATGAAATCAAAGGTAAAGTGGGTGAAAACCTGCGTGCCAGCCTTGCCGATTTACCTCTGTCCAAACAATTGACAACGATTAAATGTGACCTGGGGTTACCTTACCGAATAGAAGATTTGCGCTGTAGTCCGGTAGATAATGCGGACTTACAGGAGCGGGTTGCAGCCTTGGGGTTTTCAGCATGGTCAAAAATATTACAGCAGGAACCAGCTGATCAGCAAGTGAAGCCGCTTGCTGATCAGCCTGTGCCAACAGAAACTGACACAGCAGAATATACAATGATAGTTAACTGGGAACAGTTCGATCATTGGCTGGACAAATTAAAGCAGTCTGTATTATTTGCATTTGATACTGAAACCACCAGCCTGGATTACAGTGTCGCTGAAATTGTCGGGGTATCTTTTGCTGTTACTGAAGGTGAAGCAGCTTATATTCCTCTTGCGCATGAATACCCGGGGGTTCCTGAGCAGTTACCCCGAGATCGGGTGTTGCAGAAATTGAAGCCATTATTAGAAGACCCTACCCAGGCTAAAGTTGGCCAAAACATGAAGTATGACGCTAATGTTTTGGCCAACTACGGCATAGCTTTACAAGGTATTAAACAGGATACTATGTTGGAGTCGTATGTGCTTAATAGTACTCTCACCCGGCATAATATGGACGACCTGGCGAAAACCTATCTAAATCGTAGCACTATTCATTATGAAGATGTTGCGGGTAAAGGAGTGAAGCAAATAGGCTTTGCAGAAGTTCCGCTGGAGCAGGCTGCGCCGTATGCTGCTGAAGATGCGGATATTACTTTGGCTTTGCATCACGTATTAGCACCAAAACTAGCCGAACATCTGGAGCTGCTTGACCTTTATGAGAACATTGAGCTCCCTGTATTGAATGTTCTTTCGCGGATGGAGCGTAACGGCGTATTGATTGATAGCGATATGCTGGCACAGCAAAGCATGGAACTAGCCAATCATATTATGGCGATAGAACAGCAGGCGCATGACTTGGCTGGACAGAGTTTTAATATCGCTTCGCCAAAACAAATTCAGAATGTGCTATATGATCAATTAAAGCTCCCGGTGTTAAAGAAAACACCGAAAGGTCAGCCGTCTACCGCAGAATCAGTGTTACAGGAGCTAGCAGAAGATTATCCTCTACCGGAACTGATTTTAAAGCACCGCAGTATGAGTAAGCTGAAATCAACTTATACTGATAAATTGCCACTACAAATTAGTGCAAAAACAGGTCGAGTACACACCTCCTATCATCAGGCAGTTGCTGCTACGGGGCGCTTATCGTCTTCGCATCCTAATTTACAAAATATACCGGTGCGCAGTGCTGAAGGGCGCAGAATTCGCCAGGCTTTCATTGCGCCAGAAGGTTATAAAATAGTCGCGGCTGATTATTCGCAAATTGAATTGCGTATTATGGCGCACTTATCCGGGGATAAAGGACTGTTAGATGCTTTTTCCAAAGGCGAGGATATACACAAGGCCACGGCTGCCGAGGTGTTTGCTGTTAGCCTGGAGCAAGTGACCACAGATTTACGTCGTTCCGCTAAAGCGATTAACTTTGGTCTGATTTATGGCATGTCAGCCTATGGTCTGGCAAAGCAGCTAGGTCTGGGGCGTTCTCAGGCGCAGGAATATATTGATTTATATTTTTCCCGCTACCCAAGCGTTAAGCAGTATATGGATGATACCCGTGACTTAGCCAGGCAGCAGGGCTATGTTGAAACCTTATGGGGGCGGCGCTTGTACTTACCCGAAATTCACTCAAAAAATGCAGCCCGAAGGCAGTATGCAGAACGTACGGCGATTAACGCGCCCATGCAGGGAACAGCCGCAGACATTATCAAGCTGGCAATGATAGCGACAGATGTATGGTTACAAGAAGAACAGGTCGATGCAAAAATGATTATGCAGGTGCATGATGAGCTAGTCTTTGAAATCCCAGGTAACAAAGTTCAAGAATATAGTACTACTATCCGTCAATCAATGTGTGAGGCGGCTGAATTAGCAGTACCCTTGGTCGTGGATATTGGTGTAGGGATAAACTGGGACGAAGCGCATTAAATAAATTAAATGTAGATACTCTCTTAAAGCACAAGTTCAAGTTGGTAAACAAATGACCTAATAGTTAGGTTTTGACAATGAGTGGACTATAGTCCACTCTACAGTGCTGTGTTTTCGGCTTTGGTAGTATTTTGCAAACGAATCAATATGAGCACCAATATGATTGCCGGCAAGCCAACAGATGATGCATATAAAAAAAACATTGCATAGCCATAGCCATCAACAATCAGACCAGAAAAGCCACCGAGTAATTTAGCCGGTAAAGTCATCAGCGAGCTAAACAAGGCGTATTGGGTTGCGGTGTAAGCACTATTGGTTAAGCTGGATAAATACGCGATAAATACAGCAGTTGCGATTCCACCACTTAAGTTATCCGCACTGATTACAACAGCCAGTAAGCTAAGATTGGGTTCTAAAAGCGCTAGCAAGACAAATAATAAATTAGTGCTGGCAACGAGTACCGCACCTAATAATAAGGGCTTCATAAGGCCATAGCGCAATACCAGCACACCACCTAAAGCAGCGCCAAAGATAGTCATAAAAAAACCAAAAATCTTGCTGATATCGGCGATTTCCTTTTTGCTAAAGCCTAAATCCAGATAAAATGGATTAGCCATGACACCCATAGTGATATCGCTCATTTTATACAGCGCAATCAAAGCCAGAATCCAGATGGCCGTGCTGCCATTACGCACAAAGAAATCGGCAAAGGGGCTAACTACAGCATCAGAAAACCAGGTGCTCAATCGTTGCAGTACCCCTTTTTGAGTTTGCACGCCGAGTGCACCTTCAATTTTTTGTTGCTGTGCAATTCTTTTATCATCCTGTTGGTGCTCTGGTTCGCGGCTTAATAACGTAGTCACGATGCCAATAAACATAAACAGAGCCATAGCCGAATAGGCAGCATTCCAGCCTATATATTCGGCAATATAAAAAGTGCCCGCACCTGCCACTAACAGAGCCACTCGATAGCCAAACACATACATGGCTGCCATTGCTGCCTGGTATTCTGCTTCGATGGACTCAATACGATAGGCATCAATCACTATATCCTGTGTTGCCGAGCAAAATGCGATGCCGACAGCTGTGATAGCGATTAACTCAATTTGACTGAGCGGATCCAGTTCCGCCAAGACCATTAGTCCGGCAGCAATGCCGACTTGTGCCAGTAGCATCCAGCTACGCCTTTTGCCGAGTAACCTAGTTAAAAAAGGTAATGGTAGACGGTCAACGACTGGTGCCCAGATAACTTTAATGGAATAGGTGATTCCGACCCAGCTAAAAAAACCAATGACTGACAAGGTGACGCCGGTATCACGTAACCATGCGGAGAGCGTTGAGAAAACCAATAGAAACGGCAGGCCAGCGGAAAAGCCAAGAAAAGACATGCCCAAAACCTGCGGGCGTATATAAGCTGCAAACGATTGTTGCCAACTGTGCTGGGTCATATCTAGTATTTAGATTATTTTACAAATAAAAAAAGGGAGCAGAATATAACTCTACTCCCTTTTTTTAAAAAACAGGTTCTAATAAATCAATTAGCTTATGGCGCTGCTTTAGTCCGCTTGTTATCGTGCGGTCTAAAGCAGCATCCTACGACTCTATTTAACTTTTTAGCTATTGATTAAATAATGCGCAAAAATACTGGCAAAATATCCCAATGCAATGACTGGTGTCCATTTGATATGACTGAAAAAAGTATATTTATGATTAGATGAGCCCATTAACGCAACACCTGCAGCAGAGCCAACTGATAGCATAGAGCCACCAGTACCTGCTGTTAAGGTAACTAATAACCATTGGTATAAATCCATATCCAGGTTCATGCTTAGTACTGCAAACATCACCGGGATATTATCAACAATAGCAGAGATAATCCCAACCAGGATATTGGCAGGCGTTTGCCCCAGTCCATCGTACATACCCGCCGCGATTAACTCGAGATAGCCGATATAGCCCAAACCACCGACGGCAAATACGACGCCAAAGAAGAAGAATAAGGTATCCCACTCAGCATCGCGCACTTTATCGAAGATATCAAATTCCTCACGCTCTTCACCTTCGCCAGAGCTATAGAGAGTTTTGAGTCTAAAGCCGTAGACCATTAATACACCAAGGCCGGCCATCATACCCATAAAAGGTGGCAAATGTAGTACTTGTTTAAAGCTAACGGCAGTGACAATTGTTAATGCGAATAAAACACAGACTTGAATTGCACCTGGTTTTAACACAATAGCGGCTTCATTTGAAACTGCTGGCTGCTCATCGGGCACAGCTAGCCACATAAAGTACGCGGGTATAATATAGTTAATAACCGAAGGAATAAATAACTGGAAGAAATCAAAAAATTCAGCATAACCCGCTTGCCATACCATTAAGGTAGTAATATCACCAAATGGGCTAAACGCACCACCGGCATTAGCGGCAACTACCAGGTTTACAAAGCCAATGGCAACAAATTTTTCATTATCTTTACCCACCGCTAATACGACAGCTCCAACCAATAGGGCTGAAGTCAAGTTATCGGCAACCGCAGATAAAAAGAAGGTAATAATCCCGGTAATCCAGAATAGTTTTTTATAGCCAAATTCCTTTCTAATCATCCATGAGCGTAGCGCTTCAAATACATTGCGCTCAGCCATGGCATTGATATAAGTCATGGCAACCAGCAAGAATAGCATTAATGCGGCATATTCTTTCAGGTTAAACTCAAAAGCTTCATGTAAGGCTTCGGTAGAAACTCCAGCCTCTGCTGCTAAAACAGCAGCATGAGCCCAGATGACGGCAGCAGCAATAATAACCGGCTTGGATTTGCGTAAACCGGTAAATTCTTCTGCCATGACAAAGCCATAGGCGATGATGAAAATGAGTACACTATAAATACCACGCTCTGTTCCAGTCAGGCCTAAATTAGCAATTTGCTCTTCAGCCATTGCTAACTGCGGCATACAAAACAGCGCAGCAAAAATCAAAAATAAACGAAACACACGACCTCCTCTAGGCTCTTAATTTATAAATTATTCTTATTGGGATACAGTAAAAATTCAACCAATTATAGTAGCATTTTATAATTAAATTGTCATTTAATCGCTGGCAGTATATGATAAATAATTCTCTGTAACCCGCATGAATAAGCACATTCATATGTATCAATATAGCGATAAAGATCAGACTCTGATCAACGAACGTGTCACGCAGTTTCGTGATCAAACCGAACGTTTTTTAAAGGGTGAAATACCTGACGATAAATTCCGCGCGCTGCGCTTAATGAATGGCCTGTATGTGCAGACTCATGCCCCTTTATTGCGTGTTGCAGGGCCGTATGGTTTATTGTCTAGCAAACAAGTCAGGAAACTGGCATCAATCGCCCGTGATTACGATAAGGGCTTCTGCCATTTTACCACTCGACAAAATATCCAGTTTAACTGGCCGGCACTGGAGCGTGTGCCTGATATTCTGGAAGAACTCGCCAGTGTGCAGATGCATGCTATTCAAACCAGTGGTAATTGCCTTAGAAATACAACGTCCGATCAATTGGCAGGTGTTGCCACCGACGAGCTGGAAGACCCTCGGCCGTATTGTGAAATTATTCGCCAATGGACGATATTACATCCGGAATTTGCCTATTTACCGCGTAAATTCAAGATTGCAGTCAGTGGTTCCACGCAAGATCGCGCGGCTACACAATTTCACGATATAGGCTTGCATCTCGTTACTAATGATCAGGGTGAAGTGGGTTTTAAAGTCTTTGTGGGTGGTGGTTTGGGTCGTACACCAGTGATTGGGCAGGTTGTCAGGCCATTTTTACATAAGCAGCATTTACTGTCTTATCTGGAAGCAATCTTACGAGTCTATAACCTCTATGGTCGCCGAGATAATAAATACAAGGCGCGGATTAAAATTCTGGTGAGAGAAACCGGGCTTGCTAAAATTACAAAACAAATTGAGGCAGAATGGGCTTTAATTAAAGACACGATGGAGCTAAGTGCTGCACGTATTGAAGAGATTCAGCTTCAATTTGCACTGCCTGCCTATCAGTTAAATGCGGCGCAGGATACAAGTTATGCTGACAAGCTGAAGAGTAACGCCGATTTTGCTATCTGGATAAAACATAATACCGTCGACCATAAAATAGCCGGCTATCGGGCAGCTTATATTTCATTAAAAGCGCCAGACTGTCCTCCCGGCGACTGTACTGATAGTCAGCTTGATGCTATTGCAGATTTATCCGATCAATGTAGCTTTGGCATGGTTCGCGTCACGCACCGTCAGAATCTGGTATTAGCCGATGTGCCACAAGCTGATTTATTCAGCTTATGGCAACAACTGGACGCTTTGCAACTAGCAACACCTAATATCGGTAAGGCAACAGACATGATTTGCTGTCCGGGACTGGACTATTGTTCATTAGCCAATGCCGGTTCCATTGGGGTCGCTAAAGAGATCAATGAAACACTGGATTCGATGGACTATGTGCATGATCTGGGTGACTTGAAAATCAATATCTCTGGCTGCATGAATGGCTGTGCGCATCAAAGCGTCGGGCATATTGGCATACTGGGTGTCGATAAGAAAGGCGTTGAATGGTATCAGGTTACTTTAGGCGGCAGCTCGGAAAATGATGCTGCGATAGGCGAACGCCTGGGGCCTGCAGTCAGTAAACAGGATATTACCGCCGTCGTTAAAACCTTGCTGGAAGTTTATTTACAGCAACGCAGCCATGAAGACGAATCATTTCTTGCCACATTCAGACGTGTTGGAGTCCGTCCATTTAAGGAGAAAGTTTATGCAACTCATTAAAAATAAAGCGGTCACCCAAGATGACTGGACGTTCGTTGCCGATGATGAAGCACTGACATCGGATTATAATATTGTTTCATTAACGCGCTGGAAAAAAGAGCGCGACCTGCTTGTTGAGCAAAGTGGTCACCTGGGACTAAGGCTAGAGTCTGATGTGATCATAGAAGATATAGCAGATGATCTGGCGAAGTTTCAATTGCTAGAGCTGTTTTTCCCGGTTTTTACCGATGGTCGTGCCTTTACTCACGCGCGGTTATTGCGCAGTCGCTTTGGGTTTACGGGCGATATTCGTGTGAGTGGCGATTTTATGCGTGATCAGGTTTTTTATCTAAACCGCGTAGGTGT
Organism: Methyloprofundus sp.; assembly: GCA_012960135.1. GTDB lineage: Bacteria > Pseudomonadota > Gammaproteobacteria > Methylococcales > Methylomonadaceae > Methyloprofundus. Next base: position 24,640 of record DUBW01000046.1, on the reverse strand, counting down.
GAGTAGCTTTGTGTTAAATGATCAGGACAATGCACAGCAAGTTATTCAGTCTATGGATGACTTTTCAGTAGATTATCAGCAATCAGTGGCCTGAGTCTTTAACCTCTCTTTTATGGGTATGTTTTGCCAGGCTGTTTAATAACAGCCTGGCGTTATAAAATAATAGAGCAAAACTGCCTCCATGGACCTAGGTAAAGATAGTCGTAGAAAGACTCACCGATTGACTCTGATTGTCACGACACTACTGTATGTCTTTGCAAGTCTAACGCTAATTCTGGCTGCTTTTAGTCTTGCTGGAAAGGCATTTTATGGAATCTATGATACTGTCCTCTTTAAGGGGGGCGTTAATAAAGACATTCTCAACGCAATAACCTAGTCCGTTATCGCCATAGCGGTGTGTTGTCGGTAGATATCTGACCGAAGAAGAAATTGAACATGAGAGAAAACTGCACACACCTGGCGACGTACATAAAACGATTACCTGTTGTATGGTTGTAATCAGCATAGCGCTTTCCCTGGAGGGGCTGGAGAGCGTATTTGAAGCAGGCAATGAAAATGTAACCGATGTCTTATTCCCTATCGCGATCGTTATTTGTGCTGTCTTTGTACTACTAGGGCTGGGTATTTATCGGCGCTTAAGTGTGGGCACAGAAATCAGATTGAATAATGAGAAGGATGAATAGAAAACTGCTCGATTAATAAATAGCAACTTTGTACCTTTCCTCTTGATTAGAGCTGCAAGCATTCTAAAACATTTCTTTTTTTGTGCTAGAATCAAGGTGGTATGTAGTACTTACTATGTATTTATAATAATATTAAATAACACAATAAGGATACAACGAATGAAATTTTTAAAATACATTGTTTTAAGTCTTTTTCTTACTCTTTCTTCCACAGCTTTTGCAGATGTTTTTTCAGACATTGATGATGTGTCGGCAAAAATTACTGAAGCAGAAACGGCACTTAAAAATGGTGCATCTAGTGATGATGTTATCACTTTAATTAGACAGGCTAATAAATTAACTAAAATATTCAAACTACCGGATACTCTAGCTATAAAACGCCAAAGAGCAAACAAACACTTGAAAAAAGCGCGCCTTGCAATTAACAAAGGTGATACAGCCGCAGGTGAAGCACATTTAGAGAAGGCTGCTGAAGATTTTAAAAAATTGAAAGGTTTGATATAGCATTTAATGCTATTAACCAGAATAGCTTTTAGCTGGTCTGGTTAATAGCAGTTATTAGGGCAGTCAGAACTTTAATAACTCCATCTTTTAGTTTTTTTCAACCTACCGCCTAGCCCGGTATATCAAAGCCAGGGAATACTTGCCCCGTCCCCGTATTAGCATCAACAAAAGAACCATTTTGAGAAAACGCCTCGGATAAGCTGACACGCGGATATAGTGCTGTAACCTGTGCGGAACTCATATTTGCCTGAGTCACTTTAAATCGGGCAACATAATTACTATCACTAGCGCTAGCGACAACTTCTACCAATTGCATCATACCGTTATCTTCGTGTAACAAGATATGGCAATGATTGACATACTCCCCTACGTAATCAGGAAAGCGAGAGCGAAAGATGGCACGTCCACGACCACGAGGAAGCCAGGTAACATCCTGCCAGCGAGGTTCGGGTAGTATATTAACCAGCGTTCCATCAGCAATAGGCACGTCCACACGGCTCAACCAGAATGGGTTGACGTGTATATGAAATGGATGATCAACAGTAGTCGTACTGATAGCATTTAAATTTTCGGCTTCAGCCTGCGCCCGGGTTACGGCCTTACCTGCCTGGTGTGATGGCCAAATAGAGTTTATTTTGTCTGACCATAAGGTTTGTGAATTATTATACACAGCCCATTCTTCCGAACTGCCTAACCACATTTGAGGGTGAATATCATTTGGGTCAAACTTACGCCCATCAATTGCCATGGTACGAATATTAGGCGGCAAGACCACCATTCTATCGCTATCTGGTGTGATAGGTCCGTAAGTGACATTGAGTAAATCAGGGTTTTCCGCAACGAAGTCTAACGGTGCTTCGATAATAGGAAAATCCTTATTTCCCCAACCTGAATAATGCACCATACGAGTACGAAAACTGCCTAAACCTACGCCACGCGCATTGGCTTCGGCTACCGTGTTGACGGTTAAATCCTCGTCACTAATAGGGATCAGGTAATCAGGAACAGCTGGCAAGGCACTGACATCGATGGGGCCACCCTTAACGGGCTCACCCGAAACCACAACGATAGCTACGATAATATCACCAGGCCATTGAGGGAGCGTCGTATCATTCTTAAACACCAGTTTACGTAAGCCTTTCTCATAGTTATCGTTATGCAATATGTCAAAGTGTGCGACTACAGTGTAAACTGAACTCGTCTCACCTCCCGCTAATTGTGGTGCCTGAAAAAAAACATCGGCTCGATTCGCCGGTGCCATCATGACTTCATTAGGGCGGTTATAGGCCGCCTTAACATTGTCTGCATTGGCAAAACTGTTTGCTATTTTATCGATACGATCCTGAGGGGTGTCTCTATCAGTAAAATCTAAAGGATTAGGAGGAGCAGTAAAATTCAGATTTTTTACATAATGCTCATAACCTCCATTGTCAGTTTGACGCACCAGGGTGACGCCATCCATGGCCAGTTGAGATAACGGCTGTTTAAGTCTTTCTATAGTGGATGTATCCAGAGGTGTACAACCACCGGAAGCATTAATACGCCCAAGTTGATTATTGTCACATATGGTGAGTGGTCCTTTGAGGACAGAAAAACGAATATACCCACGTCCATCGACACTACCATTAAGTACGCGCCAGCGTTCAATTGCACCTGGTTGCATGGTCATGACTTTAGGCTGAAAACTACCATTAACAGTTGGAAAAGTAGGCCCTTTAACAGGTCCTCCCGGTGCATCAGGATCAACGGGGTTATTACCCGATTTTACATTTTGAATAAAAACTAGCCGCTCACGATATTGGTAAGGACCGGTTGGAACTTGTGGGTCAGAATCTGGAATACCGGCAAGCTGTTCATTAACCGCCTCATCGACATCACCCTCGACAATAAAAAATCCGGCCATACCGCTAGCAACCTGATTATGTGTCGCCCCATGTGAATGGGGATGATACCAGTGCGTGCCTGGTGGATGAGGCGCTCCAGTTGCCCCGATATCACCTAGGCGAAATTCATAATTAGCATCCCCTACTTGTTCATTAACACGCAGGAAACGACAATCTGCACTGGCATCATTTTCTCTGGCTATAAAATCCGCCTGAGGCATGATTCTGAGGATGATATTATCTGAAATCGAACCGTCAGGGTTTGACCCTGGGCGGACATGTAAACCGTGTGTATGCATATTGGTAGTATGCACTGAATGTACGCCGTTGGTATGCTCGCCCAGGCACCAGTCATCTTGTGGATCTTGCGGAATATCATTTTTGCTGACACCTTTAGGTAAGGCAAAGGGATCAGGGTAGGGGCCGACAAAGCTATGCCCTGCATCTAGCCCTAGTAAATTACGCAGTTGCAGATAATAGGTGGAATCACCAGGCATACGAATAGTAGGTCCTGGCGTAATGCCCCCATAGCTGAATAATAAGGGGCGCACATTCTCAAAACCAGTCCCTGTAATAGCAATAGGCGATGCATTTTCGACGACTGTTAAGTTGAGCTGTTTGCCCGGCCAGTCATCAGGCCGCCATGTCCAGGGTTCTGACCAGGTATCAACAGCTGTATCTGGATCAAAAGTAGTTAGGCTGGCTAAACGGGGAATGGGCTTTAGCCCGGTTTCAGTATCAATGTCGCCTGAATCAGCTGAAACTTTGGCACTGTCACTACTTAGGCTGGCTGCGCCAAATGCTGTGACACCCAGTGCTGTGACACCGAGACCCTTAGCCGAGGTCAGGATGAATTCGCGCCGACTATATTGGTCTTGTTCGGGTGTGAGGGATGGATCTTGTTTTTTGTGTTCGGAGATTGTTTTTTTAGACATTATTATGACTCCTCTGCTATTTTTAGAAAAATGCACTTATACTCACTGGTATCAAAGTCGTGGTTTTCTAGGAGCTAAGTTTTTGCAGTTAGCTACGTTACAAAGACAACCTAGCTATACGTCAGTTTTAACGCCTAACTTTTGACAAAATCAACTCGCTATAAAAGCAGGCAATGAAAGCATGAAAGATAATGTGGAAATGTTGGCAAGATTGTAACTGCTTCCATTTCGGCATATTCTGACTTTAGTCCTAATTGTTTGATTTTACAAGTTTTATTTTATGACGTAGGGCGGGTGTGAAACACATCTCCTGAGTTTTATTTGGTATAGCTTGTTATGAAATGTAGCCATTCAGGCGTGTTACGCATTACCTTATGAAAATACCTGAAATAACTTTGTCATCATTATCTAGGGTGCAGGTACCTAGCCTCGCCCCCATTGTTTAACAACACCATGGTTTGTTGTAATGGTTGGTATAGGGTTCTCCGGAATCAGCACGCAGCGAGTGCGCTTTTGCAGGCTAGGAACCAATGCCAGAGAATAAGATATCAGGCTCAGCTTGAGCAGCACCAGAACTTTCAAATTGGGTGGCCTGGGCAACATTCTCACCTAACACCAGCGGCGCCTGGATCAAATTCCATAAATCCAGATGCTGCAATACTGCACGCGCGGCAATACCATAAGGCGTATGTTCTGGGTGGCAATGGCAAAGCGTTGTATAGATCCTTGCTGCAATGTCAGTTTAGTTTCATGTAAATGCGCATCGAGTAATAATGGCGAGTCTTTTCTAGTTAATAATAAAGCCATGCGGCCTAAAGCATAGACAGCACCTTGCTCCAGCGTTCTTTGTTGCAGATCTGCTTGCCCTGGTTTGAGTTCATCAGTTTGAGTGTTTAAATGTAGCTGATCCTAGTCCCACATATACTATGCAGCGCTATGGAATTATTGCACTCTACAGAGTGATTATGAGTATAATCAGCATACTGTTATTATAGAAAGGCTTCTGCAAAAACAGTGTTGTCGGCAATAATGGCGACAATATAATCCCCCTATTTTATGCAGAATACGCGCTTATTTCCCCCGCTTAGTCTTTATATACACTTCCCCTGGTGTATACAAAAATGTCCCTATTGTGATTTCAATTCTCATGCGCTGACGGAAGAGCTGCCCGAGGATCGCTATATAACTGCTTTGCTGAATGATCTGGCTCAAGATCTAGCCCAGTTTCAGGGAACTCGGATTATACAAAGTATATTTATGGGCGGTGGCACACCGAGTTTGTTTTCGGCGCAGCAGCTGGATCGTTTACTGATAGCTTTGCAGCAACAGCTGACTTTTGCCGAGGATATAGAAATTACGCTAGAGGCTAATCCGAGCACTTTTGAAAGTGACAAATTTGTTGCATATAGAGCGATTGGTATTAACCGCTTATCTATCGGCATACAAAGTTTTAACGATGAACATTTGCAGCGCCTGGGGCGAATTCATTCTGCACAGGAAGCTATTCGCGCAGTAAATATTGCCAAACAGGCAGGCTTTGATAATTTTAATCTGGATTTAATGTTTGGCTTACCTGATAGTTGCGAGCAGGATAGTTTGCGTGATGTGCAACAGGCGATTGAATTACAGCCCAGCCATATTTCTTTTTACCAACTGACGCTGGAACCGAATACTTATTTTCATAAATACCCACCGGCATTACCAGGAGATGACGCTATTTTTAATGAGCAATTAGCCTGTCAGAAACTGTTGGCAGAGCACGGTTATCAGCAATATGAAATCTCTGCTTATGCGCAACAAGGTAAGCAATGCAGGCATAATATAAATTACTGGTCTTTTGGGGATTATTTAGGCATAGGTGCGGGAGCGCATGGCAAAATTTCCACCGTGCTGCCCGCTAATATTATGCGCACAACAAAGCCTAAACAACCGCAGCAGTACCTCCGCCAGGCTAAAGATGATAGACTTCTCCAACCCATTAAAGAAAGTGATTTGCCGCTGGAATTTATTATGAATCACTTGCGCTTAAAAAAGGGCTTTAGTCTTGAGACTTATACACAAAGAACAGGTTTGGCAGCACAATCCTTACAACCTGCATTAGGGCAATGTGTAAAGCAAGGGCTATTATTTGAGCATGGGCAACACTATCAGTGTTCGGAAAAAGGCTGGCATTTTCTGGACAGTATTTTAGAAAACTTTCTTAGCACGGATATAACAGATGCTTGATTTTCAAAAACAGTTTATTCAATATTCCCTGGATTGCGGCGTATTAAAATTTGGCAAGTTTGAATTAAAGTCAGGGCGTACCAGCCCTTATTTCTTTAATACAGGCCTGTTTAACAGTGGCGCGCAATTAGCAAAACTGGGGCAGTTTTATGCTCAGGCACTGATTCATTCAGGTCTTAAGGTTGATGTTTTATATGGCCCAGCTTATAAAGGCATTCCCCTAGTGAGTACTGCGTCAATCGCCTATGCGCAAATGCAGGACAGCGATATTCCCTTTGCCTTTAATCGTAAAGAAGCCAAGGATCATGGGGAAGGTGGGAATCTAGTAGGCGCGCCATTAAAAGGCAATGTGCTGATTCTGGATGATGTCATTACGGCGGGCACTTCGGTTCGTGAATCGGTCGTTATTATCAACGCTGCAGGAGCAACACCGGCAGGCGTTTTAATTGCCCTGGATAGACAGGAAAAAGGTGAGAATGATATTTCTGCGATCCAGGAAGTCAGCACACGCTTTGCCATGCCGGTTATCTCAATTATTGCCCTGGAGCATATTATTGAATTTATTGAAACCGACACTGCCTATGTAAAAAATATTGCTGCGATCAGAGAATATCAACAGCAATATGGCATTTGAGTCGTTATTGGATAAAAAAACCTGTTAGTAGATCAGTGTTGTCCATGCGTTTCACGGGGTTTATCTTGATCCTCTCTTTTGGCTAGAATATATTGACGCTGCTCACCTGCCATGGGCTTTCCTTCAGGGGTAAGCATTATAAGCCTTGCTTTATTTTTAATGCGAAATTTTCGTATGCTGGAATCCTTACGTGAAACTAGAGTGACAATGCCGGATTTATCATCCCAGCTATATTTCCCCTTTTCATAAAACTCCCGGGAGGAAGCTTGAGCATTCTGGGTTACTATCAGGTAATTCTGCCTGTTTTTTAAAGACAGGGTCATTTTCATTTTCGCGCAGTCCTTTTTCTTACAGGGGAGGACGCCATAATAAACACCACGAAATTCTTGACTCTCGTCAGTTGGAATCGCATGTTTTGCATGGTCTCCCATCGTTTGCTTGCCCGACTTTGCCATAGCCGGATTAAAAGACACGCTTAGAACACTGAGTAATATTAGCGTCAGCTTTTGGTTTGAAGATATTGTTAATGATTTCATTATGTGCTCACTTGGTTAATGGGAATGAGTTATAAGCTCGGTAGGAAAACAATGCTAATAAACCTGTCATCAGTTGAACGCTAGCTATAAGCGTATATTGTTGAAAAAAATGTTTTTCACTAAGTTTTTGTTTTCACCGGTAGGGGAATTAAATCCGCTTCATGGCTTTGTGAGTAAATCTGGACGAAAAATCATGAAGAACAGCTCTCGACAAGAGCCACGGCCATTCTCTTCGAGCTATTTTTTGTCTTTTACGCCCATGTTTTCCACAAAACCCATGCTCAACTGATGTTTTTAGGATAAAGCATAGTTGATTTTACCGTTTATACTCTTAATTTTCATTTTTTAAATCTTGTGGGAGTTATCTGGACTTCTATTCTCAATACCAAGGCAGTACATATTTTCTGCAGATGGTTGGTTGGCTATTTAATATTGTTTAGGTTTTTTGTATAGTCTAGGGCCTGTCAATGGGGCTGTGTTAGAGGGTGGTGCGAATACATTAATTACTTAATATGCTATACTTTTAAGGTTGTTGAGGGGGTATTTTTGTGGTCTGTTGAGGAGGTGGTTCTAGCTATGCATAAGGCATTGCACTATCAACTTATTATAAAATCAAGAGATTACCCTGGCGCAAAGTACCAACAAATTTAGTAATGTTGTTGTATAGCAAATATTTAGTTTTTTAGGCTGCGACGGCTGCAAAAAAATCAATAACACTTATAGGTATAAAGGACACATATGACTGTAAAAACTATCATACTCGCGGCAGGTCAAGGCACTCGAATGCGATCTGTACTGCCAAAAGTTTTGCATAAAGTTGCTAACCGCAGTCTGCTAGAGCATGTCTATGATACAAGTAAGCAAATAGATGATAATGAAATTATTATTGTTTATGGCCATGGCGGTGAGTTAGTTAAGGAGACCTTATCTGAATTAGAGGCTAAGTGGGTGGAACAGAAAGAGCAATTAGGAACGGGTCATGCGGTATTACAGGTAGACAATCTGATAGGAAATGAAGATACCATACTGATTTTATATGGTGATGTACCTTTATTGAGTAAACGCTCCATCGACAGTTTACTGGCAAAGGTAACAGCCCAGAGTATGGCTTTGTTAACCGTGGTGTTAGAAAATCCGGTAGGCTATGGACGTATCGTGCGAGATGCGGCGAATAAGGTATTGAAAATTGTTGAACAAAAAGATGCAACAGAGCAAGAGCAGTTGATTGATGAAGTGAATACCGGGATTCTTGCGGTTAAGGGAGAGCAGTTAAAAAGCTGGATTAGCCGTTTGGATAACAGTAATGCGCAACAGGAATTTTATCTGACAGATGTTATCGAGATGGCAGTTAATGATGGAATTGATGTAAAAACCAGCCAGCCCGAATCTGTAGACGAAGTATTAGGGGTTAATAATCGCAAACAACTGAGCCATCTTGAGAGAGTATATCAGGCAGAGCAGGCGGATAAGCTGATGGAGCAAGGAATCACTTTATTAGACCCTGCTCGAGTGGATTGTCGTGGCAGCTTTGATTCTTTAGGGCAGGATATATCGGTTGATATCAATGTTATTTTTGAAGGAAATAACACGCTTGGAAATAATGTCAAAATCGGCGCCAATACGATTATTATTAATTCAAAAATTGCGGATAATGTTGAAATTTTAGCAAACTGTATTATTGACAATGCGGTTGTTGGTGCAGGAAGTAGAATAGGCCCTTTTGCCAGATTGCGTCCTCAAGCTGAATTAGCAGAGCAGGTGCATGTTGGAAATTTTGTCGAAATCAAAAAATCGACCGTCGCACAGGGAAGCAAAATAAATCACTTAAGTTATATAGGTGATGCAACCATAGGTAGCAACGTTAATATTGGCGCAGGAACGATCACCTGTAATTATGACGGCGTGAATAAATTCCGTACGGTTATAGAAGACGGTGCATTTATTGGTTCGGATACGCAATTGATAGCACCTGTCACAGTAGGCAAGAATGCCACTATTGGTGCAGGCTCAACCATTACCAAAAGCACTCCTGATGAACAATTGACTCTGACAAGGTCTAAGCAAATGACAATACATGGCTGGCAACGTCCGGTTAAAAAGGAGCAATAATATGTGTGGAATAGTCGGTGGAATCGCACAAAGGAATGTAATCCCTATTTTGATTGAAGGCTTAAAAAGACTGGAATATCGTGGCTACGATTCGGCTGGCTTAGCGGTCATCGCCGATAAAAGCATTCACCGTCAGCGAGAAATCGGCAAAGTCAAAGGCCTGGAGGACTTACTAGCCGCAGACCCGTTTTCCGGAAACATCGGTATTGCACATACGCGCTGGGCAACCCACGGCAAGCCAAGTACTCAGAATGCCCATCCACATATCTGTAATAACAAAGTAGCGGTAGTGCATAATGGCATTATTGAAAATCATCAGGTTTTGCGGGAAACGCAAAAGGCTCAAGGGTATAAATTTACCTCTGAAACCGATACCGAAGTTATTGCGCATCAGATTTATCAAGAACTAGAAAGTACCGATAGTTTGTTACAAGCGGTAAAAAACACCATCCAGCGTTTAGAAGGTGCTTATGCACTGGGTGTTATCAGCAGGGATGATGAAGACACTTTAGTGACTGGCCGCAAAGGTAGCCCCTTAGTGATTGGAGTAGGGATAGGTGAATATTTTATTGCCTCAGATGTCGCTGCTTTATTACCTGTTACGCAGCGTTTTATTTTCTTAGAAGACGGGGATGTTGCCGAGTTAAAAACCAATAGTCTAGTTATTTATGACAAGCATGACCAGGTAGTTGAACGACCGGTTAAAGAGAGTAGCTTAAAAGCGGGTGCGGTTGATAAAGGCGAATATCGGCACTATATGCTCAAGGAAATTTATGAGCAACCCAGTGCCATTGCGGAAACTCTAGAAGGCCGATTTATAGACGATAAATTACAAGACTATGCCTTTGGGCATAATGCGGCGGAAATATTTGATAAGGTAAAAGCAGTACAAATCCTGGCTTGCGGAACAAGCTTTCATTCGGGTCTGGTGGCTGAATACTGGTTTGAAAAACTAGCCAGAGTTCCCTGTCGTGTGGAAGTGGCTAGCGAATTTCGCTACCGTCAACCAGTCTTGGCAGTAGATACATTAGTCGTTACTATCTCTCAATCAGGAGAAACTGCGGATACCTTGGCGGCGTTATCTGAAGCAAAAAGGCTGGGTGCCAAGTACTCACTGAGCATCTGTAATGTACCGGAGAGTTCTTTAGTCAGAGAGTCAGATCTGGTCTTAATGACCCGTGCCGGGCCTGAAATTGGCGTGGCATCAACAAAGGCATTTACGACCCAGTTAGTCTCATTAATGTTATTGGTGATGGCAGTAGGCCGGCGCTTTGCTTTATCTACTGAAACAGAAGAGAAAATAACCTCTGAATTGTTTAAATTGCCACGCATTATCGAAGATGTGCTACAGATGGATGGTGCCATAGAAAGCATATCAGAGCAGTTTGCCGACAAAAACCATGCGCTGTTTCTAGGTAGAGGAACGCATTACCCTATCGCGATGGAAGGCGCGCTAAAATTAAAAGAAATATCCTATATTCATGCCGAAGCCTATCCGGCAGGTGAGTTAAAACATGGCCCGCTGGCCTTGGTAGATGCTGAAATGCCTGTTGTAACTGTCGCGCCCAATAATAGTTTATTAGAAAAACTGAAGTCAAATATCCAGGAAGTCAGTGCGCGTGGTGGGCAACTAATTGTCTTCCTGGATGAATCAATCAGTACAGAGGCGGATGATAATGTACAGGTGATTAGAATGCCCAAGGTTAATAATTACATCGCACCGATTGTTTACGTGATTCCGCTACAGTTACTTTCCTATCATGTTGCGATACTCAAGGGGACGGATGTTGATCAACCCAGAAATCTGGCAAAATCGGTGACGGTGGAATAGCCTACGCGCTCTTCTAAAGAATTCGCAAGGGACGTCCTCGTTAAACTATTATCTTTTTTAATTCTAAAAACATGAATTTACTATTTTTAATTATTATTTTTACTGCTTTAGGTGGTGTATTAAGCGTTTTGGCCGCTTCGGTGTTTTTATTACTCTCCGATACTGTACGCGCTAAGGTATTGCCTCATGGCGTTAGTTTTGCCACTGGGGCTTTGCTGGCGGTCGCCTTTTGGGGCTTAATTCCTCATGCTATTGAAGAGGTTGGAGTCGCTGAGGTGCAGAGTTTATCTGGCTCAATTATGCTGGGCTTACTGATGTTTTTTATTCTAGAAAAGTTATTGATCTGGCGCCACTGTCATTCGGGAAGTTGTGAGGTTCACGGCGAGATGGATGATCACAGTCATGCTCACGGCGCACATAAATCAGCTGGCACGATGATCATTATTGGCGATAGTATCCATAACTTTGTTGATGGAGTATTGATTGCGGCCGCATTTTTAACCGATGTGCAATTAGGTATAGTCACCAGTTTAGCGGTGGCGGCTCATGAAATACCGCAGGAAGTTGGTGATTTTGCCATTTTATTACACAGTGGCTACTCTAAAGCAAAAGCGTTGTTTTATAATATTCTGGCGAGTTTAACGACAGTTGTAGGAGGCATTTTAGCCTATTATAGCCTGGGAGATCTACACGATAGTCTGCCCTACTTTTTAGCGTTGGCGGCCTCTAGTTTTATCTATATCGCGGTCGCCGATTTGATTCCGACATTGCACAAAAAAACGGATATAAAAACGTCACTGCAGCAAATTGCCTTAATTTTTGCCGGGGTAGGATTAATTATTTTATTACACGGCATCGCTCACGATATGCATCTGGAGAGCCCAGATATCGCAGAGCAAGTAGATGTTGAGCCATCGCCCATTTTGTAATGGCTGCTAAAAACATTCCCGCCAGCAAATTACTCTCTTATTCTAAAAACCACCAAATGCATGATCGTCTATTTCCTGGCGCAAGTAATTAAGTACTAGCTTGCCTGAACCCGATGATAAATCGGTTAAGTTCAGTGATTGGTGCGGAATTAAAATGGCTCTTTTATTGAGCAGGTTTTTTAACTGTAATTGCTCATGACTACTAAAATGCCATTGGGTAATAATGTAAGCAAAGCGATTTGTTGCCACAGGCTTGTTCAGTACTGCTAATTGACTCAATTGCTGAGCATATTCCTCTATAACCGGCAGTGCATCCCGTATCCAGTGACTCACTTGCGCAGCTTTGATTTGCTCTATGGAATTGCTTTTATTGTCGGAAATAATTTTTATACACTGGATTAATTCACTAGAACTAAAGCGAACCGCCGTTTCATAGAATGCAGCAGCTTCCATTTCATACAGCGATTCTCCCGGATACTCCAGTTGTGGTCTGGAAACGGTGACTATTGTGTGTGTGGCACACGGGGGAGTGGCGACTAATTGCGGGTAATAATTACGACCACTGTCTTGATCGATAATTTTATCAGTAGCTAATACGCTGCCTAGTGCATGAGTACGGTGTCCTGCAATGCCGATATTTAATAATACAGGCAAAGCAGAACTGGGAGATAAGGCCAGGCTGTAAGCAACGCCTGCGGCCATCGCTGATTTACCAACGCCGGTTACCGTTAAGCAGAGATGGGCATTACGATAAATGCTAAAAGCATGGATTGAAAGCTCTTTTTTTAACTTAAAGTGCTCGATTAATGGCTTTGCCTCACAAGGCAAAGCAACAAAAATGAAGTAGTTAGAGTCAGACACTGTGAAACAGCCTGACTAGATAAAACCATGTTTAGTGACTGCAACAGAAATAATATATCCGAAACAGACTAAAGCTAGTACAAAAGCACCCCAGCGCTTTATACCCACACTACGCATGGCCACCACACCAAGGCCTATATAAGCAATTAACATCACTAGCTTAGTCAAAATCCAGCCGTATTCGCCTGCCATCCAGTTGCCCTGAAACACTAGACCGATACCACTCAGCAATAAAATCGTATCAATAACATGAGGGGCTATCTTGGCTATTTTTGGCTGTAACCAGGCAGGTTTAAATTGCACCAGTATAATGCGAGAGATAAAACCGCCCACTGACAGCAGGATGAAAAGCATGTGTATATCTTTAAGCATAATATTTCCTTTGCGTATATGTACGTAGTAATATAGTAATTAATTCAACTATTTAAAGAGCTGTAGGGCGTGACTTTAGCCCGTCTATATGAAGCTATCTAAATTGCAGGCTGACGCTACTCCCTACAGTGACAAGCGAATCAGTACTAAAATTATTTTATTTTATTATATAACCAGTTAAAAGTGTTTTTTATTAATGAAAATAATTTAGGGGAAAACTCCAGGCGTATCGTTCTACCGATAACAGCGAGGGTATTTAAGCCAAGTCTGGTGACAAATTTCAAAGTACGTTGGCAACGAGAGTCAGGGTTACAAAACCACGGATTATCGATAAACCACATTTCTTTCAGAGAAACTACCCACATAAAGGCAAACGAAGCTCCTATACCTACCCCAGCGACCATAATCAATGAAGCAAACATAGGTGATAATTTAGTTAGCCACCAGGATAAAATATCCACAATCAGAAACGCATAAGGCATACCGATCGTAACACTTTTATAAAATGACGATGCCGTTGTAGAAAAACTAAAAATCAGTCCGACAAACATAAAAATAAAACTGATACCAAATAAATGGATATGCGAAACCCGGGTTAATGAAGAAGACGTTGCACCTTAGTCCTGTTTAGCAAGTTCCTTGATATTTTTAAATTTTGTAAAGTCAGGAATGCCCACTGCAGCTTCGTTGTGACACATCTGGCACTTTTCTGCAATAATTTTCTCAGGTTTGAGGTAGGTGTATTCTTTCTCTAAAGCACCATCTCGAGCCCACTGCATAAGGGTAAACCTTTCCTGCTCTGTGGCTTTGTCTTTCATAGAGCCATTCAGCTTGTTTCTAGAACAGTACCCGAGCGGTTACCATAGTAACTGTAAACAATATCATCAATTGATAAACCAAATTTTCCATCAGCCATACCATGAGTAAACAAAATTTGAATCAGGGCAAAAAAATAGCCGATTGCAACGGTAGTTAAATAGCCAGTAAATAAAATTTTTACAGGTGTATCTAGCTCACTTAAAGTCTTGGTTCATAACATAGGAAAGTAGAATATTAGTAAATTCTATTTTATCTGATATATAGAGTACGGGTAAACTTAATCGCTGAATCAATTTATATTTTAGTTGCTCAATACAACCAGCAATAAGAGCATAATGACAGTATAATATCGCCCATCAATATGAAATGAACTTTACGAATATAGGTGTGGCACAAATGATGACTATGGATGATAGAGACGGAAAAATCTGGATGGATGGCGAATGGGTAGAATGGCGAGAAGCTAAAGTACATGTACTTACACATACCCTGCATTATGGCGCGGGTGTATTTGAAGGCTTAAGAGCCTATCATACTGCTCAGGGGCCTGCTATTTTCAAACTAGCCGAACATACCGATCGTTTATACCGTTCCGCACATATCTTGAATATGAAAATCCCTTTTTCCAAAGCAGAGATTAATCAGGCGCATCTGGGGGCGATTAGTAAAAATAATCTGGATAGCGCTTATATACGCTCAATGTGTTTTTATGGTTCAGAAGGCATGGGGTTACGTGCTGATAATCTTAAAGTGCATGTCATGGTAGCAGCATGGGAATGGGGCGCTTATCTTGGTGATGAAAGCATGGAAAAAGGCATTCGCATTCGCACGTCTTCCTATACGCGCAACCATGTTAACAGCACTATGTGCAAAGCCAAGGCAAATGGTAATTACATTAACTCCATTCTAGCCCTGCAAGAAGCCTTATGCGCGGGATACGATGAGGCATTATTACTGGATCATGAAGGGTTTGTCGCCGAAGGCAGTGGTGAGAATTTATTTATTGTGCGTAATGGTATTCTCTATACTCCGGAAACTACTTCTGCACTGGAAGGAATAACCCGGGAAACTATTCTGACGATCGCCAAAGAACAAGGCCTAGAAGTAAAAGAAAAACGCATTACCCGTGATGAAGTGTATGTAGCGGATGAAGCTTTTTTCACCGGATCTGCCGCAGAAGTCACGCCGATCCGTGAATACGATGATAGACTAATCGGTTCAGGCTCAAGAGGCCCGATTACCGAAAAAATACAGAGCCTGTATTTTGATTATGTTCATGGTCGTAAAGCGGATCATGCTGAATGGCTGGCGCATGTTAAATAACAGCGGATACAAGCATCTAGTGCAGGATTTTATTTGTATTAAAGGCGTAGAAACAGGAGTATAGCTAGTTACGTAACTGTTTCTGCAGCACAGAAGACGGATAAAAAGGCAAGTCAGTTGCTTAAATTATTTCGTGCACGTTCCTGTAAACTGCTACATTAGGCATATCAAACAGGGGCTATTGGCCGTTCAATTCAGCAGACATTATTAAGAAGCGTAGTTTAACTGTATGTAACAAGCACTACAGTAGCAATGTTTTAAATTTTTAAGTGACTAAATTGATGAGAGATTCTTTCTGGGTCGAGCATGTTAATTCCCCCTCGTCCCAGTTTAATTAAGCCTTCGCACTCAAATTCCTTGAGTAAACGGCTAATTACTTCGCGTGAACTGGCGAGTTCTTCTGCAAGGTTTTGGTGGGTAAGCCCTATTCTATGTTGACCAGGCGAATGTTTTAGCCTCCATGCTGCCAGACGGGCATCTAAATTGCGGAATGCATGGGCATCAATCAGGCTAATGAGTTTAGGTATACGTTGTGAAAGCAGCGAGAAAATATATTGCTGCTACTGAGGTTTGATCTTGAGTCATTGCAGCATTTGTTGAGTCGGGACTGTGAAACCTTCTGCATCCTGTTCAATTTCAACAATGGCAGGAAATATCTGGGTATTCAAAGTGCACGATGCCGTCAGAATGCAGCTCTCACAAGCGCCGGCATGATATGGGGCTAATAGTGAAATTTAGATTATATCCGCCTTTCTCCCTGCTTAGTCTCTTTGTAGCTTGGTATATGTAGTCTTGACCAAAAGCTTACAATGTTTCGGACTTTTGATCCCGTTGCAATAGGTTCTGAACTGCAATTAAGGGCGACAATCCCTCATATAAAACCCGGTAGGTTTGTTCGGTAATGGGCATATCGATAGCGTGTTTTTTCGCCAGCATAAAAGTCTCTTTTGCAGCCGAGATGCCTTCGACTTCCTGGCCAATTTCCTGTATTGCCTGCTCTCTGTCTTTTCCCTGGCCTAGGGCTATGCCAAAGCGTCGATTACGCGATTGGTTATCTGTACAGGTTAGAATCAGGTCGCCCAAGCCAGCCAGGCCCATCAAGGTTTCCTGTTGACCGCCTAAGGCACTATTTAAGCGAATGATTTCTGCAATTCCCCGGGTAACCAGGGCGGCTCGGGTATTGGCACCAAAACCTAGCCCATCAGCAATGCCAGCAGCAATAGCCAGTACGTTTTTAACTGCCCCGCCGACTTGTACGCTAATAATATCGTTTGTTGTGTAAGTTCGAAACCGAGGGCTGTGCATGATTTGCGCTAACTGATCGGCAAAGGCTTGCTGGATTGCAGCGATAGTCACTGCGGTGGGTAAGCCGGCGGCAACTTCTTTCGCAAATGAGGGGCCGGATAAAACAGCTGCCGGGGTTTCATTCGAGAAAACCTGAGCAACTATTTGATGCAGTAATTCACCTGTTTCTGGATTTAAGCCTTTACTCGCCCAGGCGATTTTTACATTTTCAGTGACAAAGGGCTTGATGTTGAGCAGCGTTTGTTTAAATACATGGCTAGGCACCGAGATTAACAGTATATCGCTAAATTCTACAGCTTGTTGTAAGTTGTCTGTGACTTGTAAAGTAGCAGGGAAATCATGCTCAGCAAGATAGCGTTTGTTTTGCCGGTCTTTAGCCAGGTTTTCAATATGCTCGGGTAAATGTCCCCACAGCAAGGTTTGATTGCCATTTCTTGCCGCTTGTATGGCGAGAGCTGTGCCCCATGAGCCAGCTCCCAAAACGCTAATCTTGCTGGTCATTGCAAGTGTTAGTTTAAGGTGCTTTTGCTAGCTGATTGTTGTTGTGCCTGCTGAACATGTTGTGCATATAAGGCGTCAAAATTAACCGGTGCCAAAAGTAGCTGTGGAAAGCCTCCTTTTGCTACCAGGTCAGAGATAACTTCACGGGCATAGGGAAATAAAATATTAGGACAGAAGCTGCCTAGCATGGGTCCCATTTCTTCATCTGCAAAGCCAGCTAATGAAAAAATTCCGGCCTGTGTCGCCTCAACCAGATACGCGGTAGTCTCATCTGTTTTTACGGTTACTGTCACCGTAATGGCAACTTCAAACATTGAATTTTCTAAAGGTACCGAATTGGTGCCTAAATTAAAATCGACCGCAGGCTCCCATTTTGCGGTAAAAATCTTTGGCGATTCAGGTGATTCAAAGGAGATGTCTTTGGTAAATATTTTTTGAATTGAGAATTGTTTTTCTTGTGCCTGGTTTTCT
Source organism: Methyloprofundus sp. (assembly GCA_012960135.1). Taxonomy (GTDB): domain Bacteria; phylum Pseudomonadota; class Gammaproteobacteria; order Methylococcales; family Methylomonadaceae; genus Methyloprofundus. The sequence goes on along the minus strand of DUBW01000046.1, from coordinate 6,718 downwards.
TCAGCCATGTTTTTAGTTCGTGTATTTTTAAGTGATTTTAATTATTTGTTTTTTACGATAGGTAATTTGTTTTCTTCCCATGACTGCATGCCGCCAATCATTAGGAAAACATTTTCAAAGCCTAGTTTTTGTAAGGTTGAGCAAGCTGGAGCGGAACGAGTACCCGTATGACAAACGACGATCACATCATCTTTTTTGTATAGGTCGATTTTATTGACTTGCGCTTCTATATTAGCAACAGGTATATGTATCGCATCTGCAATATGTCCTTTGTTGTATTCTCCTGCTTCACGCACATCCAGGATAATGGGATGCCCCGTGTTTAACTTGGCAACGGTCAGCATGGGCGAAATCGTATTGTATTTACGCATGCCCGTTTCGACTAGATCCTGAAGTAAAAAGAAAGAAACTGCTAAAAATGCAGTGATGAGCATCCAGTGAGCGGAAGCGAATTCGATATATTGATCCATTATGAATTTTATTTAGAGGTTAAAAATTAACATTGTTTGCAAAAAATCTCACGCATCATTTCAATCAGCTTGAGCATACGCGGGTCATCAATGTAGTAAAAAACGCGGTTAGCATCTTTTTTAAAGTTGAGAATATCTTTTTCTCTCAAAATGGCGAGATGCTGCGAGATATTACTCTGGCTGGTCCCCACTTTTTCGACGATATCTTGAACGCTAATCGCTTCTGTACCCAGTACGCAAAGGATTTTTAAGCGTAAAGGATGAGACATAGCTTTTAAACAGCGTGCCGCTCTTTCTATATCAGCATCGTTGTATAAGGGTTGGTTATCTTGAATTTCCATGGGGCAGTTTTGTTTGCAAGGCGCGAATTATAACATCCAAATAAGTATTATTTGCATTCTTGTTCCGCTTAAAATTAGCCAGAGACAGGGCTAAGCCTGTTTTTTTATCTGGTGAGTGGTGTAGATAATATTCTGTATAAGGTCTAATAAGCTTATTAGAAAACGCTTAAATATATCAAAAACAGCGGGTTTCAGCAAATCCAGTGCTGCTTTACTGTGATAATAATCACTCTAAAAAGTTGAATTAAAAACTCAAGGCGTATTTTCCCTCCTTTTTTAAAGAGCTGATTGCACAACAAAAAATAATAAATAAGCGCACTGACAGTCTATTTTATAACAATACTCGTAACTGCTCAGCGTATTTTAATATCGTAAAACATTGATGTTTAAGTAGGATGGGCAAAGTTTACGTGCCCATTTTAACAATGGTTGATGGGTATACTACGTTTTTTCCATCCTTCTCTCTTGCAGCCATTTGATTTTTATATAAAAAAATACGCTGAGTAGTTACCAATATTCTTATATTGTTATAAAATAGCCTGTATCACAGCCTAGTGCTGTCTATATTTTTAGAATCTACGAGATAAAACATGATCAAACCAAAACCCTTAATATTACTCATTCTTGATGGCTTTGGCGTTAGAGCAGAGACAGATTATAACGCTATTGCTCATGCCAATACGCCATGCTGGGATAGCTTACAGCAAAAATATTCTATGACTCAGCTGGATTGTTCTGGACGTATCGTGGGCTTGCCTGATAAGCAAATGGGTAATTCCGAAGTAGGACATATGCATATCGGTACTGGGCGCTATGTGCCACAAAATTTCTCCCGCGTCAGTGATGCAATCGAATCGGGTAGTTTTTTTGAAAACCCGGCTTTGTGTCTGGCTATAGACGAGGCAAAGAGTAAGGATGGGACATTACATATCCTCGGCCTGTTGTCTACAGGAGGCGTGCATAGCCATATCAACCATATTCTGGCGATGCTGGAAATGGCAGCAAAGAAAGGCTTAACAAAAGTAGCGATACATGCCATTTTAGATGGCCGTGATGTTGCGCCAAGCAGCGCTGAATCAGCTCTTAAAAGTTTGCAGGATAAAATTGACCAGTTAGGAGTAGGGCATATTGCTTCAATCATAGGTCGCTTCTACGCAATGGATAGAGATAATCGCTGGGAGCGTGTCCAAAAAGCACATCAGCTTATTGTTCTTGGGGAGAGCAAATACACGGCAGAATCAGCCATAGAAGGCTTGCGCAATGCTTATCAGCGCGAGGAAACTGATGAGTTTGTCGATGCGACTGCTATCTTGAATAGACAAGGAGAAGCAACTAGCCTGGCAGATAATGACGCTGTGGTTTTCATGAATTTCCGTGCTGACCGCGCTCGCGAAATTAGCCAGGCAATAACTGATACTGACTTTTCAGGGTTTGAGCGCAACCATCCTGGATTTCAGGGCTGTTTTGTTACTTTGACTGAATATAATGAGAAATTTAGCTACCCCATGGCTTATCCTTCCATGGAAATTAAGAACAGCCTAGGCGAAGTATTAGCGCAGCAAGGCTTGTTACAGTTACGCTTAGCAGAAACGGAAAAATATGCGCATGTTACGTTTTTTATGAATGGTGGTGTTGATGAGCCAAATATTGGCGAAGATCGTATTCTGGTGCCTTCTCCTAAAGTAAAAACCTACGATATGCAGCCTGAAATGCATGCGGCACAAGTCACCGAGCACTTGGTCAATGCTATTGCCGAGCAAAAGTATGATGTCATTATATGCAACTACGCAAATTGCGATATGGTCGGGCATACAGGCAAATGGGAAGCAGCTTTGCAAGCGGTAGAAACTATTGATGCCTCGTTAGCCAAATTGGTTGTAGCACTGGAAAAGGTCGGTGGACAAATGCTAGTCACTGCCGATCACGGAAATATTGAACAAATGCGTGATGCCGATTGTGGGCCATTAACTTCGCATACAACTAACCCGGTACCCTTGGTTTATGTCGGTGGCGAGCAGTCTTTAGCGGATGGCGGCAGTTTAAAAGATTTGGCTCCCACGATGCTGGCAATTTTAGGTATTGAGCAGCCTGCGGAAATGGATGGCACGTCACTTCTGACTGAGTCTTAAGACTAGGTGAGGTTTTTTCTGCTGTTATTACTACTCTGCAGCTATAGCGCCGGCATGGCTGCAGGGAGTAAAGATCAAGAGCTGCGCAAAGTGCAGAATAAAATTAAAGCACTTGCTGATAATTTAACCAGCTTAGGTAAACAAAAAAATCAGGCGAACTCTGAATTAAAACGTGTTGAGGAGGGGTACGGTGAAATATCTCGTACACTTCAGGAGCTGAACGCCCAGGTAAGCTCGAAACATCTGCGTATTAATGAAATCCAGCAAGAAATACAGCTGCAAAATGGTTGGTTGTTCACGCAAAAATCACAGCTGGCAGAGCAGGTCAAGACGGCATATGCACTCGGACGACAAGAGCAATTGAAATTATTGCTCAATCAGCAGGATATCAATCGTAGCAGCCGCATTATGACCTATTATCAGTACTTTAATCGGGCACGGATTGATAAGCTGCAACGTATTAATGCCAGCTTGCAATTGTTAACGACTTTAGAGCAGGAAAAGCTACAGGAAAAGCAGGGGCTTGCCAGCTTAATAGCCGAAAATAAATTACTGCAAGAACAATTGGCGCTAAATAAAAAAGAGCGTGAGCAGATACTGGTGCGAATTAAAAAAGACTATCAGAAAAATCGCAAGCAGCTATCCAGACTTAAAAAAAATGAAAAACAATTAAAATCATTGATTTCAAGGCTGGAAGAAGCAACGCAGACTGAAGTCGCCCCTAAAGTGCCCCTCCGGTCTTTTAATAAACTAAGAGGCAAATTACCCTGGCCGGTCAAAGGTAAAGTCGTTAGAAGTTTTGGTAGTCCGCGTTCTGATGGGAAATGGAGCGGCGTATTAATTCGAGCTAAGGAAGGCAGTAAAATAAAGGCTATCGCTCACGGGCAAATTGTTTTCTCAGATTGGTTTAAGGGCTACGGCTTATTAGTGATCGTAAAGCACGATAAAAACTTTATGAGCCTTTATGCATTTAATCAAAGCCTGTATGGAGAAGTGGGTGACTGGGTAAACGCGGGTAGTACGATAGCTACTTTGGGTGATAGCGGAGGAAGGGATAAAGCAGGCTTATATTTTGAAATTCGTAAAAAAAATCGGCCACTGAACCCCAGAAAATGGTGTAAAAAATAACAAATAAATATGTGGGCTAATTCGCTCTTTTTAAATTGATTTACGTTATTTATTTGTGTATTGATATAAAATACATTTTATAAAGAATCTGTAACCGTTATAAAACACGGGTATGGTTGAAATTTTCAGGAATATTGTATCGGAGTTTGTACAGCGTGCTTAAACAAAAAAATATTTTTATCTTATTTGTCGGATGTTGCCTAGGTGTTTTAATTTCGACCGCTGGTTCAGTGCTTGCTGATAAGGAAACAGTGCCGAAAGAACAGGACGTTAGCTTGCCTTTTGACGAGTTACGTACATTTACTGAAATCTTTGGGCGCATTAAACAGGATTATGTCGAGCCTGTTAGCGATAAAGATCTACTGGAAAGTGCCATTCGCGGCATGTTGGTAGGGTTGGATCCTCATTCTAGTTACTTAAATACTGAAGAATATAAAGAGTTAAAAGTTGGCACAACTGGACGTTTTGGTGGTTTAGGCATACAGGTCACCATGGAAGATGGCTTTGTAAAAGTAATCTCCCCTATTGACGATACCCCTGCACAACGCGCAGGCATAGAGGCAGGGGATTTAATCATCAAGCTTGATGATCTGCCGGTTAAAGGAATGACGTTGACTAATGCCGTTAAAATAATGCGTGGCGAAGTGGGTAGCAAAATCGTATTAACGGTAGTGCGTAAAGGTAAGGATGGTCCCTTTAATGTCACTTTAGTCAGAGATATTATTAAAGTAAAAAGCGTACGTAGTCGTATTTTAGAAGATGGGTTTGGCTATTTGCGTATCAGTAGCTTTCAGTCGCCTACCGGTGAAGCCGTTAAAGAGGCAGTTAAAGAGCTTGAGAAAGAAAATGGAGGGCCTTTAGAAGGGTTGGTGCTGGATTTACGGAATAATCCTGGCGGGGTATTAGATGGCGCCGTATCGGTCAGCGACTCATTTTTGAATTCAGGCAAAATCGTTTACACAGAAGGCCGCATTAAAGACTCGCAAATGGATTTTAATGCAACCCCAGGTGATTTATTAAATGGTGCGCCTATCGTCGTATTGATTAATGCAGGTTCTGCTTCTGCTTCTGAAATTGTGGCAGGCGCATTGCAGGATCATAAGCGTGCTATTATTATGGGCTCCAAGTCTTTTGGTAAAGGCTCAGTACAAACGATCATGCCGACAGGTAATGGCGGCGCAGTAAAAATCACAACGGCACGGTATTTCACGCCGTCTGGGCGTTCTATCCAGGCGACAGGCATTGAGCCTGATATAGAACTGGAGCGCCTTAAGCTGGAATCTCTAGAAGCAAGCAGTTTTCAGCCGATTAAAGAAGCGGATTTATCACGCCATTTAACCAATGGCAACGGCAAAAAAGAAGACACTGCAGATAAATCTAAAAGCAAAGTAGATGGAGAGAAGGATAAGGTTGAAGATCCTAAAGGTGTTGATATGCGTGACTATCCACTAAAAGAAGCCTTGAACTTATTAAAAGGTATCGCAATTCTGAGATAGCCTTGAGATAGTGCGGTAGCGTGCTCTTTGATAGGTAGGTATGTAATAAGTGGTTGATTTAAAATAGATTATTAATCGCTTAATCATTTTTTTCTTCAAGGTGCTGTACTATTGGAGGGTCTGATCTGAAGTTTAAGCTGACTATTTAGAGCCAATATTTTGTAGAGTAATCTTACTTTATAGGGAATATTAGTTGACTACAGTGAAAAGCCGTATATAATCTTCAAAGCTTGAAAGTTGTCTTATATTTATGTACACCCTCGATGTTATATCTTTAGTAGCTCGTCCTGTTTTATAAGTAATAGTGTCACTTCCAGCAAAACGGCCTTTTACAAGGCTTCAATTACTCTTGAAATAAATAGGATATTATTATGTCTACTACAACTGGTACAGTAAAATGGTTTAACGAAGCTAAAGGTTTTGGCTTCATTGAGCAAGAATCTGGTCCTGACGTTTTCGCTCATTTCAGCGCAATCTCGGGTTCTGGCTTCAAAACTCTAGCCGAAGGCCAGAAAGTTGAATTTACTGTGACTGATGGCGATAAAGGACCTCAAGCAGAGGATATCGTAGGTCTTTAGTACGAATTCATAGTTACTAGCCTACATTTATAATGTAGGCTTAGCCTGCCCTAGGGCAGGCCATAAAAGGGTGGATCCTCCAAAAGAGGTTCCACCCTTTTTTTGTGGCAGAATTTCTTCAGCTTATTTTTTATAACAGCATTGTTGATATAGCTTAGTCCACCTACTGTAAAGATAAAACACTTATAAACAATTGATTCTGGTATATTTTGCTAGTTTGCAATATACTCAATCCTGTAGCTACATGTTACATAATAATAAAAATATTTTAGGAGCGGTTTTATGTTTGAGTTTATAATTGTTTTAGTACTGATCTTTGCAGCATATATCATGTTTTTTAAGGACAAAAGTGATACGGGGCAACCCAACAAAAAAGAGGACGATGAGGCTATATTCAATCCTCCTGAAAATAAACCAGCTAAAGTAGAAGTAAGCACAGCTGTCGTTGTCCAAAGCCCACCTGAAAAATCCAAGCCAGTTGCAGCTGCAAACTCCAAGGTCAAACCAGAGCCTAAAACAACGCCAACGCCAACGCCAAAACCTAAATCTAAATCAACATCCCCTAAAGTCGAACTA
>DUBW01000045.1 GCA_012960135.1 Methyloprofundus sp. | reverse complement strand
AAACCACGTGGAGATGATAGGCGGTCTGAAATATTTAAGAATAAATAGGGCATCAATCGAGTCTGACCCCATTGGTTTTCCCATTGGTTTTCTTGTTTTCGCCATTGGTTTTCAAAATAACAACTTTATAACAAAATAGCCAAAGTCTGGTTTGTTAGTGCGGGATCAGGCGATCCTGGTTTATAGGGTGCATTGATCGAAATGGTCCAGCCTCTGTAAGACAGACATAGCGATTACCTTGTTAAATAAAGTCCGTGATGACCTGCTCTGGGAGCAAGGCAATGGGACGAGATTAAAAAATCAAAATTATACGCCGCAGAGCTTAGTCATCGTTTTCGTAAAGCAAGAAAAACATAGGGATCAGCATGGATTTCAGTAGTTTATTAGTAGGTCACGGCTCAAGAGTAGCGCAGGGTAATGTAGAAATTGAGAGTTTTGCCAAGTAATGGCAGGCGCAGCACCCCGAATGGCATATTGATGTCTGTTTTATAGGATTTGCCAACGTATTACTCGATGCAGGATTTGATCTGGCCGCTAAAAACTCTAAAAAGGACTCGTCGAGCGACTTATTTTAAATGCGACAGGAGGGGGGGAAATGGAAATCCCCGAGCATTCAGCCTACGATTGTAGGTGACATTGGGCTTAGAAGGGATATGCAAACAACACCGGCACAATCGCCACGAGTAATAAGGTGGTACCCATAGTCGCCAGTGGCAATAAGATTCTTTCATGCCGATACCAGAAATTATCATCCGGCAAAACGGCCTTAGCCATTTCTTGATGGCCTACCATCTGTCTGGTTAGTAAATGGTTGAGAGCGACAGGTGGAGTAAGGTATCCTAGTTCAAATGCCACTAAAGTAATCATCCAGAAATGCACTGGATTAATACCGTTGTTATAGGCGATTTGTGCGATCGTACCCGAGACCAGAACCACTGCGCCAAAGGGATCCATAATCATACCGATTGCAACCAGCACCACGATCAGAAACCCCAGCGTCAGCCAGACCGAAGCAAAAGTAGCGGGTATATGACTTAACACTCCCGAACGCTCAATAACCCCACCCAGTGCAAAAGAAAGCCCCATTAATAAGAGTAATGCGCCTATATGTATACTCGCCTCAGATGAGGCCATTCTTATGGTATATTCGAATTTATGCGCATTCTTTTCCGGAGATGCACTTAATGCCAGCCGGACAACAAATTTTTCGTAAATAATTAGGCTAAGAATAATCAGTGGCAATATCACTGGCGCAGTAAATTCATCCATTGTGACATTTAATAGATAAAAATAAGCCAGAGTAATCAATAGCACGATCAGCAGATAGGGAAACAATGGAACGAGCGCCCGCAAAAAAGGCTTGAATGCTTCCCGTACCGGTGCCAGGTGGATTTTCCCCCGCTTGCTTAGCAGCACAAAAACCAGGAAAACTACGGCGGTCGTCATGAAAGTTTTCACTCCCCAGCTAAATAACTGATCGGTAACAACTTCCTTATTTAATGCCGCGATCAGGACCACTAACAAACAGGGACGCAAGACTACCCCGGCGCTTCCGGCCATTGCCGTTGCTGCCAGCGCCAGTTGTCTGCGCGCTCCGGCACGGCGTAATTCTTCATAAACAATGGCCCCCATAGCGATAATAATTATCCCGGATGCTCCGGTATATGCTGTTGGTACTGCCATCACAATCAGCGCCACAAAAGCCAGTATTTCTGGGGACATACGCCAGGGTATAAAGGTCTTAAAAACCAGATCCCCTAATTGCGTGCGCTTTAACAGCATGCCGACCCAGATATACAGGCCAATATTAAGAAATAAACCAGCCTGATCAAATAATAAGCTGAAAAATATTGCCGGACCCGCCTGGTGATGTTCTATGAAGAAGAAATAACAAGCAACAAAAAAGCTCATGTAAATATATAGCGGGATTGAGAGTATGGCATGTAGCAGGGTATCGCTGCTTTTATGAGCGCCGTGATATTGCGGTGGCTTAATTAACTGATACAGGTTCGTTGCGCTTAAACAGGCAAAGCCGACGATCAGTAATAAATATATTTCCGGGTGATCAACCACCGTTGCAGATTGGTAAATACTGTTTCTGTAGCTGTCAGCAGAGAGTAGTAAAACGACATTACCCAAGAGTTGGGCCAGGGTTGAAACGATATGCTCACGTTTGGTTATTACTGGCCTAAAGGCGATATGATGTTGTTTGAAAGTACATGTGACGGCACAAATAAAAATCGTCAGTATCAAGATCATGCGCTGTTTTTCCAGGGCAAATAGGCTGATTCCTGCAACACTGGTTTCCAGAGTACGAAAGATAATGACTGCCGGGGTAACCCTTGCCTGATTTTGCTCTGCCAGATTGTGCTTTTCCTGGCAGAGCCGGCGTGAATTTTGTAGTGATATTTGCGCCGCCTGGCGATTAAATGGCTCGGCTTCAAACAGGTCAGCCAGTTCTTCTTCGGTACTCGATTCTGCTTCGAGCCTGTTAAGTTCAGCCGCAAGATCAGGATCCGGATTACAGTCCGGGGTGGGCATATCGGCTCTGAGTACAAAGTAGTCATGCCATAAGGCTTCACCCACATTCAGTAAGCGGGCGTGAATTAACTCGCTATTACCTGCAATAATAACCGCAATCAATAGCAAAAAAACCGGTAAGGTAGAGAGCCATTCGCGACAACTACGTAACTTAATGATGCCCTGTAAAATCATTGAACAACTGTCCAGATAATCACCCGTCTAATTTACTCTTGATCTGCAGCGGTACATTCAGATTGCTGTGGGTCTTTTTTGCAGCGCAACATTCTCATCAGCTTTAATGTTTTACCATTATAAATGCCTTTATCACGTAATCTGATTCGTGATTGTCTAAACACTTCGAGGTAGCCAGTGGCATCTTCCTCCGGCACTGAGATCCACATTTTTTCAGGTATTGTGTTTTCGTATTTTTTGACCAGTTCCACCCTCAGGTCGAACTGACTCAGGGCAAATTCGCGGGATTGTTGTCCATAGCCTTCAGGAAAAGAATCTTTGCGTATCACTATTTGCATGGTCAGTTGCACCAATGAAAAATTAATAATACCGCCATTGGGCTCTAGTCCTTTATACAGCTCCATTGCCTTATAAACTATGGCAGGACCGTAGGTAACATCAACCGAGCCATTATTAAATTTGCTGTACATATTCGCTATCGATGTGCCAACGGGAGAAGCGCCGATAAAATTAACCATTTCCACCTGAGCGGGGTCTGAATCTAAGATGGCAATGCGCTTACCGGCTAATTCCCCGACCGTATCAATGGTGCGGTCATTAACGAACATATAACCGGCTCCAGCGGGGAAAATGGCAACCACTTCATAAGGGTCGCTAAACATCAACTTGGCCGCTTTTTTACCGCTGATGGTGGTGATGACCGATTTTAAATGTTCGTAAGTAGGCATCGCGCCTATGGCATCGAGGCTACCGGTAAAGGAATTAAACTGACGCGCACGAATCCCGGTAAAACTGACTGCATCACAAAGGCCTGCTTTAAAATCTTCGGCGGCTACGCGCTCACTAGTATAGGGCTTAAGTTCTAGTGCCACTCCCCAGGCCAACGCGGCTGTTTTATAATCTTTCATCTGGGAAAAAAAAGGGCCGTTTGCACCTAAAAGATCAAATACGCACATCTTTTTAGGGGCTGCCTGAGCGGTTGCAATACTGGTAATTATGAGTAAGAGAGCAAGAACTGATCTGGATGAGAAGTGTTTATATAAAGTCAAAGTGACTCCCGTTTCTTATTATTATTAAGTCAAAGCCGTTAAAAACAGTTGAACACGGATTACATAGAAAATCAAAGTATATCAGTTATATCCACTGTGTCAGTTGTACTCTCTGGATCATCCTCAAAAGATCCTAAGCCGCCTGGTTGAGATGTCTTTTCTGCTGGGTTCTGGTATCCTGCGCTTCGGTGACGTTTTTAGCGCGTAATGCGCGTATAACTGGAGTTCTTCCTCACGCGCTTTAAATTCACACAACTGCCGGATAAAAAGTCAAAGATGAGCCCAGGTTTATAAGGTGACGCATTGATCTGAGAAAGGCGGGGTATAAGTAGGCATAATGCTTACGCCAGCACGCAGCCCATGGCTACATCATCGATGTTTAAAATATAGGGAGCGGCTTGAGGATGGTGGCACTCCCGTTGCATCCAGAGTGCCGGTAAAGGTGTTGAAATGGCGGCTTTGAATGCCAGCAAAGCTAATAGCACCACAAATTCCTGTCGCGGCTTTTACTTTTACTAATATAGGGCCTAAGCCGTAAATCAACGCCCCAGCTCAGCGCGGCGATTTTGTAATCTGTCATCTGTGTATAGAGGGGGACATTTACACCCAGTAAATCAAAGACGCACGGGCTTTTTGATGCGGCGGAAATAGTCCGGCAATGCAAACTCATCAGGATGGCCAATAACAGCCCGAAAAAAACATGGCTATAAATTTTCGATATTCCCACAGTATTGCTAATTAAACCTACGTCTAAAGAAACCCATCAATATCAATCGTTTCAACAGTCGTATCTGTGTCATCCCAAAAAGTGCCTAATCTACCTAATGGAGTACGTCTGCCGGTCGCCTCAGTCCATAGACGGTCAGAAATGGCCTGTATTTGTATTTTGGCAACCTGATTCAGAACTGCAAATTTCTGGTTTTTAATTGCTGAACTCGACTGTTCGACATAATTACGAATTAGCTGCTTTAGCTCGGCTGTTTTTCCCTGGCCTAGATAAATTTTCGCTGCCAGCACATGACTCACTGCCATTCCTTGCTCTGCACCCATTTGTATGGACTGCTGCAAGACTAGTCTGGGATCTATATCAACTGGCTCATTACCCGGAATCGTTATCCAGATTGCAGCCTGAATAGCTGCTGGTACTCCCCACCATCTTTCATTATCCAGACAACCCGCACCACGACCGACTTTTGCTGCAATATCCATAGGTACCTCAACTTGGCCTCCAGAGGCTATGTCATTGATAGTCGCCTGGATGCCATCTAAAAGACCCACCAACCAGTAAAATTCATCATTATCCGCTGAAAATTCAGGACATTTTCCTCCGGGCTCTGACATTGCCGATAGTAGCGCATAATAGCCTGTCAGTTGCCTGCGCGCAGCCAGTTGCAGAAATCTTTGCTGGGCAATGCGTGCGTCCTGGGCTTCAATCGAATTTTTTGCATAGATTGCGCGTAGGTATCGTAGTTCCTGTTCATGTGCTTGAAATTCTGTGCAACTACCCGCAACCAGATAAAACAGAATGGCAAGCTGGTCAGGCGGTGTCGTTACTCTGGAAAAACTCAATAAAAACGGTGTGAAGGCTTCTGCCATTGAACAGCCCATGCCTACATCGTTGCTGGCTAGCATATAGGGCACACCCTGATTTTCTGTGTAACTGAGGAGTATATCCCCAGTCGTTTTGTACACAGGTGTACATGCGTTTAGCAATAAAGAGGAAGCTAGCAACAAGAGTAAAATATATTTTCTTTTCAAGGCGCTTATCTCCGTTATTTCAAAGCACTGGTAGTGCGTCGCATGGTTTTCATTCTATCTTATAAAATCTGCTATCGCACCTTTAGCCGAGCTATGCAGATTCTCATTAGCATAGTTTAATTGATCCTAGAAGTATTTTTTCTTTCGCATATGCTGTTTTTCAGGGATAATGTAAAGATTTTGCAAAGCCATTTCTATTCTATAAACGCATGAAACAAAAGTTAGAATCTCTCTTATTAGACGCCGTTGAAACACTGAAAATAGACGGTATTATAGAGCGAGAACTCAGTCCAAAAATCAATATTGAGCGTGCGCGTGATCAGCAGCATGGTGACTTTGCGACTAACCTGGCTATGCTGTTGGCTAAGCCGGCGAAAATGAATCCGCGTCAGTTAGCAGAAAAAATCATCGCTGCTTTGACTACTGATGAAGCAGTAAGCAAGGTTGAGATTGCAGGTCCCGGGTTTATTAATTTTTTTATAGACCCCAAAGCGCAATACCAGATTATTACCACCATTCATGATCAGGGCAATCAATTTGGCCTCAGCCAGATAGGTGCGGGTAAAAAGGTGCAAGTTGAATTTGTTTCTGCTAACCCGACTGGGCCTCTGCATGTAGGGCATGGGCGCGGCGCGGCTTATGGCTCGGCTGTGGCTGATTTGTTGGCGGCAGTAGGCTTTGAAGTTGAGCGTGAATATTATGTCAATGATGCTGGCAGGCAAATGGATATTCTGGCCGCTAGTGTCTGGTTGCGTTACCTGGAAGAATGCGGCGAAGTGTTGACTTTCCCTAGCAATGGCTACCGTGGCGATTATGTACGTGAGATTGCGGCGAACCTGCACCGCGAATCTAATAATGAATACCGACACCCGATAGCGCTGGTTTTTGAAGAGATTCCTGCTGATGAGCCACAAGGCGGGGACAAAGATATCCATATTGATGCTCTGATTGAGCGTGCGAAAATCTTGTTGGGCGACAAACAATATCGCAATGTTTTTCAAGCAGGCTTAAATGAAATATTGGCCGATATACGCCACGATTTAAGTGAGTTTGGCATTGATTACCAGCAATGGTTTTCTGAGCGACAGCTGATGGATGATGGCTCCATTGATGAGGCATTGAAACGCCTGGGTGAGACCGGTTATTTATATGAAAAAGAGGGTGCAACTTGGTTCGCTTCTAGTCGCCTGGGCGATGAAAAAGATCGGGTAGTGGTGCGTGAGAATGGCCAAAGCACTTATTTCGCTTCGGATATTGCTTATCATATGAATAAGCTGGATCGCGGATTTGAGCAAATCATTAATATCTGGGGCGCAGATCATCATGGTTATATCCCTCGCGTTACTGCCGCCATGCAGGCGCTCGGTGCAGACACAGAAAAGCTAAAGGTTTTACTGGTGCAGTTTGCAGTACTGTACCGTGGCGGAGAGCAAGTGCAGATGTCTACACGCTCAGGCTCATTTGTCACATTACGTCAGTTGCGTAATGAAGTGGGGCAGGATGCCGCGCGTTTTTTCTATGTGATGCGCAAGTCCGAGCAACATATGGATTTCGATTTAAAACTAGCCACTTCTAAAACCAACGAAAACCCGGTGTTTTATGTGCAATATGCGCATGCACGCATCTGTAGCGTACTCAATCAATTAGCTGAAAAAGGCTTGCAGCGAGATATTCAGGCAGGAGAAGACAGTTTGGATAAACTAACGGCAGAGCAGGAAATAGCCTTAGTCAGTAGCTTAACGCGCTATCCTGAAGTATTAGAACGCGCCGCTGTGCAATACGAGCCACATTTGCTGGTTAACTATTTACGTGAATTGGCGGCCGAGTTCCATAGTTATTATAATGCGCATCAATTTATTGTTGATGATGCCGCGTTGCGTAATGCGCGCTTGAATTTAATCTATTCTGTAAAACAAGTTTTGGCGAATGGCCTGAACTTATTACGGATTGGTACGCCGGAAGTAATGTAATGGCACGAGACTATAAGCACCGCGCTAATACAACTAGCCAGGGCGCTAGACGCCAGCCAGCAAATGCCAACAAACGTAGACCTGCACCCAGAGCAAAATCAGCCAGTAACGAGGCTGGGATTCCTCTATGGCGCTGGGTGCTAGTGTTGGGGGTGGTAGGCCTGTTTGCTTATTTTCTGTATAGCCTTTCGTTAACACCAGAGCAAGATAAACCTGCCAGGCTAACTAAACCTTTGGCTCGACATGTTATAAAAACAACGCCTAAAAAAGTGCCTAAGGCGGTTAAAAGCGCTAAAAAAACACCCGCGAAGCATGATATTCAGTATGATTTTTATACCATACTGCCCGAGGCTGAATTTGTGATCCCCGATTATGAAGTCAAAACTCGTAAACGGGAAGAACGTGTAGGAAAGGCAAAATCAGGCGTACAGTACTCAGTACAAGCAGGTGCTTTTCGTAAACACAAGGATGCCGACAGTTTAAAGGCAAAGCTATTGATGATGGGATTTTCACCCAAAATCGAAAAAGCCATCATAGGTTCAGCAACCTGGTATCGGGTCAAAATGGGCCCATATAATCGACTAGCCTCGGTTGATGCCATTCAATCCCGGCTAAAATCAAATAAAATGGATGCTCTGGTGATTGAGGTAAAAAAGTAACCAGGTCACTGTAGAGCGGACTTCAGTCCGCTCTACAGTGAAATTAATCTTGATATCTATCTATTAGTTGCTGATAGAGTTGTGCTGACTCTATTTTATCGCGCTTTAATGCGCCATTTCTAAAGATTTTTGCCTTTTTTACCAGCATTTTTATCGCGTCTTGTTTGTTTTCTATACTTAAACCAGGTTGGGTAATTATTTTTCCCAGAGCCTGTATCCTGAACCTGTCCATACCCCAGTGTTTGTGGGATAGCTGATCTTCATGGCCACCATATTTTTTTATCAGTGGCTGTTCTAAAAACAACACCGGGTATTTGGCTGTGATGCGTAACCACAGGTCGTAATCTTCGCAAGCAGGCAGGTTTTCATCAAACAGTCCAACATCTTCGAATACCGTGCGATGAATCATCATCGAGGAGGGCGACATCGCACATAAAGGTAGGCACTGCTTAAAAATCCAGCCTCCGCTTTTTTTATGTTTGTGCATAGCATTGACTCTAATACCATTTCTAATCCATATTTCCTCGGTATGACACACTTTGAGTTCCGGTGCCTGTTGCAATGCCCTGACTTGAGTCGCTAGCTTTTCTGGGGCCCAGCTATCATCAGAATCCAGGAATGCTATCCAGTCGCCTTTGGCTTGTTGGATTCCTGTATTTCTCGCTGCACTCACTCCTTTATTAGTTTGCACAAAGGTACTGACTTGTGAGAATTCATTTCTCAACATATTTGCCGTGTTATCAGTCGAGCCATCATCGACGACAATTATTTCATTCGGAAGCCTGGATTGTTCTAATACCGAATATAATGCGCGTTTAAGTAAAGAGCATCGGTTGTAAGTCGGGATAATCAGAGAAATTGTCATGTAAGGCAAAAAGGTAATTTGTGTCTTTATCTAAAGAGCGGAAGCTAAAGTAATAAATGAGGCGTAATTTTACCGCAAGCAAGGACTTAAAAAAACGCAGGGAAAAATTAAATTAGGACATAGAATAAATAGCGGCTTGTTAAAAACTTCAACAAATAAGGTATATCGCATAGGAACCTAAGCGATTTGCCTTGTTTATTTGTAGGAACAAGCCTGGAGGTCTTGTTTTTTTTGGTGTTTTCTATAGGCCAATAGTTATACAAAGCAGTTATTATGCCAAAACAGGCGGCAAATTGTCGCGCGTCAAAATGCCGCATTTTCAAACTGATAACATTTCAATAAACTATGCCTAACTCTTAGATGCAATCCTTTCTGGATATCAGAGCTATCTCCTTCCTCTTAATGCGGCTGTAATGGTCGCATTTTTTTTCTAAAGGGTTTACCCATTATGAAACGTACTAATCACTCCCTCCCCAATACCCCTACTAGCCAAAACGAATTACTTAAACATATCGTATTTCATGAAGCAGGACATGTAGTTGCCATTTATTTACGTAATCAGCAGCAGCAATTACCGCCGGTTTTTTTTCAGATCATTATTAATAAAGAACAGCAAAAACAGTGTGCTTACTTTGCCCAGGTTTTAGGTGGCAGGTTAATCGATAATTTACCTGTGGCTGAAATTGAAAATAATTATATAGGCTCTATAGAAGAACAGAAAAGCCTGCAGAAAGCTTATGAAGCGGATGTTATTAACCTGTTAATGGGTCCCCTGGCAGAAGCCAAGTATGTTGCTTTACGGGATCGTGAAGTATTTAATGACCAACTAATTGATATAAGGGCCCTAAAAAATTACGGTGGACACTCAGACCTTGAGCAGGCCTATCGATACTTAGAATACTTTATTCCTAATGCTTATGAGCGTGAAAAGAAAATTAGTGAATTGTACGCTAAAGCCTTTTATTTTGTTAATAAGCCAAGCAACTGGAAGTGTATCCAGTCATTTGCTAATTATCTACTCAATAATGAGCA
The DNA here is from genome assembly GCA_012960135.1 of Methyloprofundus sp. Lineage (GTDB taxonomy): Bacteria > Pseudomonadota > Gammaproteobacteria > Methylococcales > Methylomonadaceae > Methyloprofundus. The sequence continues at coordinate 87,263 of DUBW01000045.1, read as the reverse complement.
AACCATTATTTCCTGCGAACAAGCGAGCGATGTTTTAGAGCCATTTTTAGTGAGTTGAATTCGGTATAATTTGCTATGGCGCTTGCATAAATAACTGCTGGGAAAATCCTGCAACAGGACACGGTAATAGAACAAACGCCCTAGGCGTGCTAGAAAATTGAGCATGACTCATTTGCTATTGTCGATCAGGAAGTCGGTGGTGGTGATAATTATTCAGCATCTGAATGAAATATTGTGCGCAGAATGATCCATGTAACAGCTAATTTTGAATTTAATGGTCTAAGTAGATTTCATCCAGATGCAGTGTCAGCTGGATGAAATGCCCTCAGCTAGGGTACTAATATTATTGCCGATGTAGAAATGATCAGTGTGAGCTTATTCAAGCCACGTTTAAGCCATTTTGGCGTAAGCACGCATTACTTTATCTTTGATGCGGATGTAATTTCTCAGGCAAAGGCCGAAAATAGTACCCTTGCAGTACAGGCAATACGTAAAGCACAGTGTTTGGGTTTGCTGGAAAACAGCATTGTTGCTGTTGCCAATGCACCCACGGCATTGCTGGAGGTGATTCGCATGATTAAAGAAGAAAACCTGTGCCCTGTACTAATTGTTGAGATGCCGGTAGGTTTTGTATCAGCAGCTGAGTTTAAGGATGGAACCGCATTATTAAACGATATTTCCTGGATGATTACTCAGGGGCGTAAAGGCAGATCAATACTTGTAGTCGCTGCAATTTACGCGCTTTTAGCTCTAGCAGAGCAAAGCAGTAAAAAGGCCTGAGCCTACGTCATTGAATGTTTTGTCGGTTTTTAAGCTTAACTGCGCCGGATTGGCCTCATATTAGGCAGAGTGTGCTTATTACTTCTACCATTACATAATCGTAATGGATGATCATGTTGACGGACTACAACTATAAAAAACACGCCATAAAACCTTACTGAAAATGCAATGCTGACATGACAGGACTTTGTTATCCTGGTCTTGACCCGTGAGGGTTATTTTGAATTACCTGATTTTTTATTGATGCGCGTAAATACAGTTTTTTCAGCGCAAAAAAACTCTAACAGAAATCAACTGTCAACAATGGAAGTGCAATGACGGTCGCAAATCTGAATAGCAAGTGACCAGATATGAAAAAGTGCGTAATTTAAAGCTAGTCTAAATAAATTTGCTTAAAGGCTAATAAGTTACAAAATAAGCTGGATATTAATTGTTGCATAAGTTCTTGCACTTCTATTGGTGCGCCGGCTTTAGCCTACATGAAGCAATACCAATGCAGGCTAAAGCCGGGTCCTCACTTATTGAACTTTATACTGCGAATACTTATGGAGCTATAAATATACCCCCTCTGGGGACGGGCCCTCTCTCAAGGCAAGAGTAATGGCTGTCTTGCAGATTGTTTCTTTTAAGGAAATAAATTAACAACAATTGCTGGTATTGTGTGAATTTCTAGCTACTGTATAGTTAGCACCAGATATATTAATTTCTTTTATAGACAGGGCTGGATAATGACGGAATATCGAAAAGATATTTTGGTCGGTGTTTTATTTGTTGCCGGTACTTTAGGTATTATTTCTGGGGCATTTATTATCTCGGGAATGCTGTTTGCAGCAATCGCCTATTTCAGTACTGCCTCCTGCAACCGTCAAATAGAAGGTTAATAACAGTTAAAAAATTAGTACCTCCTCGTAATGTAGTTTATATTTATAATGCCTGATGCAGCAATGCATCAGGCATTTTTTTTGCCTGCTAATACTTCAGATCACTTGCAGGTTTCTGTGCCAAATGAATCCTCATAGCATCTTATAGTGTTACCTGAGCTATCCTTGTAACCGGTATTTCTAAAGGAGTCAGTTCTTCCTTTTATAACATTGCCATCCTAGACTTTATTGCCAAAAGAGTCGGCAATTCCGTTCATCGTATTCCCCTTGTTGTCACGCCAGGTTTCATTCCCCGAAGTATCGGTGCGCCCAAGCCAGGTATTGCCTTTATTATCCTGGCAGGTTTTATTGCCGAATGAATCTGAATTGCAGCGCATTTCAGGGGAGGTGGCATGAGTCTTTAAAAATATACAGGGTAAGCGCCCGTCCTTATTCCTGATTAAGTGATTTACCTTAGTACTTCCGCCGGTTTTTCATTGCTGGCACAACGGATTAGGCGAATATTTAGTTTCTTTGCCAGTGTTTGCAGGTATGTGCAATGCTGCTGAAATTTTTGCTGATAATTTAAGACTCGTTGTTTATCGCCGGTATCGACAACTATATCTGTCGTGCTATCGGTAAATCGATAACGACCCTTGGCGGGTAAATGGCTTTCCAAGGGGTCATAGACCAGAATCATGATGAGTTCACAATGCCTTGCCAATTTTGCCAGATCATTTTCTATTGTTTGATTAATGCCGCGAAAATCGCTGATGATATAAATCAGACTTCCGGGTTTGACATGGTGACTTAAACGCCTGATCACCTGCTCCAGACTGATTGCAGTTTGTTTGGTTTCTGCGTTAACCAGAGCATTAAAAAAATGCAGCACTGCTTGCCTGCCATTTTGTGGTTTTAATTCCCGGCAGGCAGTATCAGTAAAGATCTGACCACCGATCCGGTCGCCATGCCGCTCTGCAATCCAGGCCAGTAATCCTGCTAGCTTTGCTGCCTGCACTGATTTAAATACACCGCGTGTTGCAAACTGCATAGAGGCACGATAATCGACAGAGATAAAGACTGGGCGTTCACGTTCCTCACGAAACAGTTTAGTGTGAGTTTTGCCCGTTCGTGCAGTCACTCGCCAATCGATACTCCTAATATCATCACCTGGCTGGTACATGCGCACTTCGTCAAATTCCATGCCCCGGCCTTTGGTGCGTGATACATAGCCGCCACTATGTGAGGCGCGTATACGTGAACGAAACAGTTTTAATGAAGCGGCGGGTTTGGCAAGTTTGATTAGCATGTCCAGGCTCACGCTAACTAATTCACTGTTATGCTTTTCCATTAAGGGACTGCAATTCTGGCGATTAATTGCTGAATAAAATCATCACTGTTAATGCCCTCTGCTTCGGCTTCATAAGATAAAATCACCCTATGTCGCAAAATATCAAAGGCCATATCCTGGATATCTTCAGGAGCAACAAAATCTTTGCCGTTTAACCAGGCTTTGGCGCGGGCGCAACGATCTAGTGCAATACTGGCACGCGGGCTGGCACCATATTGTACCCAGCTGGCTAAATCTTCTCCGTAGGGTGCCGGATTGCGGGTGGCAAGAATAATTTGCAGCAAATAATCTTCGAGGTTATCCGCCATATAAATATTCAGTACTTCCTGACGCGCAGCAAAAAGGCTTTCCTGGCTGATCGCTTGAGTTGCTTGTTGGGTTGATTGGCCTAGCTGCATTGCTTCATTACGGGCCAGATGTAATATTAGCTTTTCATGTTCAGCTTGCGGGTAGTCAATTTTTACATGCAGTAAAAAGCGGTCTAATTGCGCTTCGGGTAATGGATAAGTTCCTTCTTGCTCAATCGGGTTTTGGGTCGCCATAACCAAAAAAAGAGGGGGTAGGGGGTAGGTTTCACCGCCAACTGTAATTTGCCGCTCAGCCATGGCTTCTAATAGGGCAGCCTGTACTTTTGCAGGTGAACGGTTAATTTCATCGGCTAATACCAGGTTGTGAAATAAAGGCCCTTTTTGAAATTCAAAGTTACCTAGTTCGGGGCGATAAATTTCGGTACCGGTTAAATCGGCAGGTAATAAATCCGGAGTAAATTGCACACGATGAAAGTCGGCTTGTATGCCTTTACTCAGCGCATTTATCGCGCGAGTCTTAGCTAGCCCTGGAGCGCCCTCGACTAATATATGCCCATCGGCAAGCAAGGCAATTAACATGCGCTCGACTAAAACATCCTGACCAATAATGTGCTCGCCAATATAGGCTTTTAAATGTTGTATGGCGATAAGGCTATCGCTGGAACTGGTTTCTGACATAGCTTGTGCTTAATCCTTTGTGCTATCTAAAAAATAAAAGATGTATTTTAGTATAAATTTTCAAGTTGCATATAAATAAGCTCAATTGTATGACAGTTTTCAATGCTGATCATCTTTCCAAGACTAATATCACAGTGGTTTGTCTTTAATGCCTCTGTGTAAAATGTCAGGCACTGATAATGCCTGAGGCGTCATTTATAGGCGCAATATTAATAGGTTATATCAAGTTAAGATAAGGTATAATTGCTAGCTTTTTTTAATAACAATAAAACCTGAGGCAATGGTTTCAGGGTGTAACAAATAGAGGATTAGTTTATGTGCTGGAGTGGAGAAGCATCGGGTGTTTTGGCAGCTGTCGGGTTAGGAACAGCTGCATATATTGCAGTAAAAGGGGAGTCAAAAGAATTATGGATCCCATTAACTTATTTCGCGTTGATGGAGCTATTGCAGGCCGCAACCTATGTCTATATCGATGAATGTAGCTCCCCGATGAATCAGGTGCTCACGCTGTTTGGCTATCTGCATGTCGCCTTTCAGCCGTTTTTTGTCAATATGGTGGCGATGTACTTTATTCCCGAAAGCGTCAAATTAAAAATAAGAACCACTGTTTATACTTTATGTGCAGTAGCCGCCGTAGCCATGATCGTTAAAATGTATCCATTTGCCTGGGCAGGTTTGTGTATTATTGGTACAGAAGGTTTTTGCGGGGAGCAAATATGTTCCGTTTCGGGCGCCTGGCATATCGCCTGGCAAATGCCATTAAACGGACTTATGTCTCCTCCAGTCTCCTGGTTCCCGGGTTATGAATGGGGTATGCATGTGTTCGTCTACATTTTAGCCTCCTTTGTTATGCCAGTGATTTACGGCTCATGGCGCTTTGTTGCTTTTCATTATGTGGTCGGTCCCTGGATTTCAGATGTAACCACCGATGATCCGAATGAATTTGCGGCAGTCTGGTGTTTATTTTCTATCGTCTTGTGTGTCTCGGTGATTAAAACACCTATCAGAAAATATTTACACGTCAAAACCTGGCCTTTTTATAATCGCACTATCAGCGACTCCTTATAAATCACTAAAGCCACAGGATCTACAGCATGCCAGTCTGGCCATATCAGACCATGCTGTAGATTTTTACAAGCATATATTTCGCGCGGCCACGGCTGAGTTTTTGCCGAGAGCTGTGTTGCTGAAGCAGTTGCGTAGCCAGCTATGCGCTTGTTTTAGCGTCTTGCCTCGATAAAAATCAGCTCACTAAACAACCGCATCTGTGACCGCGTGAAGTCTAAATAGGTGATATAACCCATTGAATTTTATGCTGGCTGTGGTAAAGTCTTGGTAATTTTTATTAAATAGAAGTAAATCATTATATATGCTTTTTTCACCCCGTAAATATCTGATATTATTGATACCTTCAGTACTCAGCCTAAGCTCTGTTTGCGCCTCTGCAGATACTCTTTCTAAAACAATAGCGACGGAAAGTGCTATCCAGAAAAGTGCCATAAAATCGCAAAAGAACATAGATGGCTTAGACGATCGTACGCGCAAAATGTTAGAGCAATTTCGTTCTGTGACTCGGCAAACCAGGACATTACTGACCTATAATGAGCATTTGCAGGCATTGCTTGCTTCACAGGAAATTGAAAAAGTCTCATTTGAGGAGCAGTTAGAACAAATCGAAACCACACAGAGTGAAATTGTCCCGCTGATCCTGAATATGCAAAAGAGCTTGGAGCAATTTATTCAGTTGGATATGCCTTTTTTGCCTGAAGAGCGTAAGCTGCGTGTTAGCAGTTTAAGGGATATGATGACTCGGGCAGACGTCACTAATGCCGAAAAATTTCGCCGCATTATGGAGGCCTATCAAATAGAAAATGATTACGGTAATACCATCGAAGCCTATCGCGCCAATATAGAATTAGAGGGTGAGATCAGCTCGGTTGATTTTCTGCGTCTTGGCCGTGTTGCTTTGTACTACCAACGCCTTGATGGCAGTGAAACAGGTTACTGGAATAACACCGATAAACGTTGGGAGGGATTATCCAGTGAATATCGTAACTCTATCCGTCAGGGATTACGCATAGCTCGTAAAGAAGCTGCTCCAGATCTATTAACCTTACCGGTTCCAACAGCAAAGGAGGCTAAATAATGAAATTAGTTATCGGTTTGATACTGACGGTTTTAGTCTCTAACAATGCGTGGTCTGGGAATAATGACTTGGACCAACTGTTACAGGATGTTAAGCAAAGACAAGTTCTTGAACGTAAAATTAATCGCATCCGCGAAGAAGAATTTCTGGCTGAAAAGAAAACTCAGCAGCAATTATTGCAAGCGGCTGAAGCGAAGTTAGCTAAGCAAAAAAAGCTCAGCGCGCAATTAAAATTACAATTGGAAAGTAATGAAGAAGTACTGGCTAAATTTGCAGCGCAATTAAAAGAGCGTAGTGGCGAATTAGGTGAGCTATTTGGTGCTGCTCGGCAGGTTGCAGGTGATTTAGCAGCCGATTTAGTTGACTCAATGGTTTCTGCTCAATACCCCGATCGTACTGAGCCATTAATTGGTATAGTTGAAAGTAAAGCGCTTCCGACTATCGACCAATTAGAAATCTTGTGGTTTACCTTGCAGCAGGAAATGACCGAGTCAGGAAAGGTTGTGCGCTTTAAACAACCTATTCAAACGCCTGGAGGCCACAGAGAAGAAGCTGAAATCATCCGTATCGGAGCATTTAATGCCGTTGCTAACGGAGAGTATTTACGCTATTCACCGGAAACAAAAATACTCACTAGTCTGGCTCGCCAACCAGCCAGCAGGTACCTTGATTTGCTGGCAGATTTTAGTGACTCAGACGCAAGTCAAGAGCCTATTGCTATCGATCCGACGCGTGGTGTTATGTTGAGTATGCTGATTCAAACACCGAACACTCAGGAACGCATTCAGCAAGGTGGGGTCGTAGGTTATATTATTCTAGCTTTAGGTGTACTAGGCTTTCTCTATGCCATGTATCGTCTGGTTATTCTGGCGATCACAGGCAAAAAAATGAGAGCGCAAATGGAGAATGAAACAGCCTCCGATGATAATCCCTTGGGCCGTGTATTGAGCGCCACTGAGCAGAGTTCATTGGAAGATACCGCAACCTTGGAGCTTATTCTTGATGAAGCGATTACCCGAGAAGTACCCCTTCTGGAGAAAGGCTTATCGATGATTAAGCTATTTGCTGCTGTCGCGCCTTTATTAGGGTTGCTCGGTACAGTAACCGGTATGATCGCGACTTTTCAATCCATCAGTTTATTTGGTACCGGCGATCCGAAGTTAATGGCGGATGGAATTTCTCAGGCACTGGTAACCACGATGTTGGGCTTATGCGTTGCCATTCCATTATTGTTTTTGCATAGCCTGCTAGTTTCGCGCAGTAAGATGTTAGTGCAAATTTTAGATGAGCAAACTGCCGGCATCATGAGCCGTCGTGCAGGTAAGTAATGCCTAGGCAACTTGCATTTTTTGAAGACATTCGTAACTTTCTCTATGCAGGCGGTGACGTGTTATGGCTAATTTTAATTGTTGCTATCTGTTTATGGTGCCTGATTATCGAGCGCTTGATTTTTTTCAAACACAATTATCCGCTGCTTAAGGCAAATTGCCTGGATTTATGGGAGCAGCGTGAAGATAAAAATTCTGCCTATGCTTTATTTATCCGGCAGGAATTAATTTCAGCCGTATTCATCCAGATGAACCGTAGTGTTGCGATTATAAAAGTACTGATTACCCTGTGTCCTTTACTGGGTTTATTGGGGACGGTAACCGGGATGATTCACGTTTTTGATGTGTTGGCAGTCACCGGCACGGGTAATGCAAGAGCAATGGCGCTGGGTGTTTCACAAGCGACCATACCGACTATGGCAGGTATGGTTATTGCCATAGCCGGCTTATATTTCAGTAAGCTGATAGAAGAGCACGTCAGTGATGAATCACATCACCTGGCCGATTTATTGAAATATAATTAATAACATAACAACCTACTGTAGAGCAGACTTTGGTCCGCCCTGTTCATTTCATATGGATAACTACACCCTTCTAATTAGCGGACTGAAGTCCGCTCTACAGTAATAGAGAGATAATAAAATGCGCCGCAGAGCTAACCGTTCCTCAGCAGATCAAAATGCTGATATAGACATGACCCCGATGTTGGATATTGTCTTTATTATGTTGATTTTCTTTATTGTGACTACTTCTTTTGTTAAAGAATCGGGGATTGAGGTCAATCGTCCCAGAGCTTCAACGGGTGAAAGCAAAGCGCAGGGCAATATCATCGTTGGTATCAGAGCCAACGGCGATGTCTGGATAGACAAGCGGCTGGTCGATTTTCGTGCCGTGCGCGCCTATGTTTCGCGCTTACACATGGAAAACCCGCTGGGCTCAGTGGTTATTGCCGCTGATAGAGATACTAAAACGCAAGCTTTAGTGCAGGTTATTGATCAAATACGCTTGGCAGGTATTATGAACCCAGCTATTGCAACCGAGTCGGAATCGCAGTGATTCGTATTGCACTCTCGCTGTTTTCTGGTGTCGCCATTGCATTGGCATTATTTTGGGCAATGCACTATATGATTAGCAATAATCAGCAGAGTTTAAAAAAAACCAGTGATGTGCGTATGGTTGACTTTATCCGCTTCAAGCGTGAAACAAAAATTCAAAGCAAAGATCGTCTGGTTCCTGAAAAGCCTAAACCTAAAGAACGACCGGTACAGCCAAAATTAAAAGTGTATAGCGCCCAGGTAAAGCAAACAGATATACCTGATATGGATATGCCCAACCTGGATATCCCCATCCAGAATAGCAGCTTCGGGAGTTCGGTGTTAACTGGATTACAGGTAGGCAAGGGGCAAATCAGCACTCATGTTATTCCTTTGGTTAGAATTCCACCGACTTACCCTATGCGCGCAGCCAATCGTCGTATTGAGGGTTGGGTAAAAGTAGAATTCACTATTACTAAAGAAGGCAGAGTCAAAGATGCTGTAGTGGTCGCCTCACAACCGAGCTCTATCTTTAATCGTGCCGCGTTGAAAGCAATAAAACGCTGGAAATTTAAGCCGCATATTGTCGCCGGTGAAGCAGTTGAACAGCGCGCCGTACAGATTTTAAAATTTGATCTAAAGAAATGATAAGTTTAATCAGGAATAGCCTCAAAATAGCGCTGATAAGCATCAGTCTTTGCGCTATCTCGTCTGCTATTTATGCTGAGGGAAAGACCATTACTATTTCTCCGTGGGTCTATAAACAGCTCAATAAAGCAGAAGAGTTAATTGGCAAGCAGGAGTATTCTAAAGCACATAAGAAACTAGAAAAAGTCCTGGCTAAGGTAAATAAACATAGTTATGAACAGGCGATTACCTTGCGCAGCCTGGCATCAGTTTATGCGCTGGAAGATAACTATAAGCAAGCCGCGCGCCTTTTGGAACAGGCTTTGGCAACTAAGGCGCTGAGCGAAGAGCAGCAACAGGAAGCCTTGTTTAACCTGGGGCAGTTGTACATGGCAACGGAACAGTATCAAAAAACAGTCGATACTTTAGATCCCTGGCTAAAGGCACATCTCAAAACAAAAAATAAACAGGTTAGAATTTTGTTAGCCAATGCCTACGCACAATTAAAGCAGTACCGTCAGGCATTACCGTATATTGAACATGTTATTAAGCACTCTAAAAAGCCGAAAGAAAGCTGGTTGCAACTGAATCTGGCTTTATATTATGAACTGGAAAATTACTCGGCAGCGGCAGGTGTGTTGCGTAGAATGATTGCACTATATCCTGATAAAAAAGACTATTGGCAACAATTAGCTTCTATTTATCAGCAATTGCAGCAATTTTCCAATGCATTGGCGATAAAACATCTGGCTTATACGAAAGGCTATATCACCTCAGAGTCAGACATTTTACAATTATCAAATTTATTTTTATATAACAATCAACCCTATCAGGCTGCGTTGTTATTAAGTAAGGAACTAGATAATAAAAATGTAAAACAAGAGTCTGCACACTGGGAATTACTGGCCAATGCCTGGACCAGTGCCAGAGAGTATAAAAAAGCAATTAATGCTCTGGAAAAAGCTTCGGCATTAAATGCAAAAGGCGAATTATATCTGCAGCTAGGGCGCATCCATGTCGAGCAGGAATTATGGCAAACATCAATAACAGTGATTAAAAAAGCGCTTAAAAAAGGTGGCTTAAAACAAACCGGGGAAGCTTATACTTTACTGGGGATTAGTTATTATGAAACGGGGCAGCTACAGTCAGCAAAAAATGCATTTATCCATGCATTGGACTACAGGAAGACCAAGAAATCTGCACAACAATGGTTGAAGTATATTGAAACGGATGCCAACGGATAAAGTTAGCTTATAAGCGTTCCGAAATGGCCTGGGTGCGCAGATGGAATAAACCGTACAACTAATAAATTGGAAGCGGGGCCTTCAGCTCCGCTTCCGGGTTACCTAAGTTTTGAATTAACCACCAAAGGCACGAAAATAAGAATGGCAATAGCTTTAGCTATTGCCATCTCCAAAAAAAGCTAAAGCTTTTTTACTGCTGTTTGTTTGTCTAATTTTTTAGACTGCTGGTGATACTCATCTCGCAAGCAAGGTAACCAGCTACTTTCAGACATAAATCCCTTATATAGTGTTTATATTATTATTAGGCACTACATCTTGTGTTATACTTCAGTCTCAAAAAAACATACTCTTGCCTATGATGGCAACATGGTTTTCCTGCTGATAAATACCCAGCCTATAGAAAAGCCTGCGCTAGTATGTCGATACAACACACTCAGAGACAAGGAACAGATATGACAACAAAGTTAAGCACTGATTTGGCTGCCATTACCGATATTCCCCTGCAGGATGCTTCTGCCGACATATGGGATACTAAATATCGCTTAAAAACCAAATCAGGCACTGCCATTGATGGCACGATAGATGAAACCTACCAGCGCGTTGCCACAGCCTTATCGAGTGTGGAAATAGGCAAAGCCAAACAGACCAAATATTATAAAGAATTCCTCTGGGCATTACGCCAGGGCGTGATTCCTGCCGGGCGTATTATTTCTAATGCAGGTGCACGCGAACATAAACCTGCGACGTCAACAATTAACTGCACCGTTTCCGGATCGATCGTCGATTCGATGGACGATATTCTGGGCAAGGTACATGAAGCTGGGCTTACCTTAAAAGCAGGATGCGGGATAGGCTATGAATTTTCTACCCTAAGACCCAAAGATGCCTATGTTTCAGGAGCAGGAGCCTATACTTCAGGGCCATTGTCATTTATGGATATCTACGACAAAATGTGCTTTACCGTATCGTCTGCTGGTGGTCGGCGCGGTGCGCAGATGGCGACCTTTGATATCGGCCACCCTGATGTCGTTGAATTTATCAAAGCAAAACGTGAAGACGGCCGTTTGCGTCAGTTTAACTTGTCATTATTAATTACGGCAGAATTTGTCGAAGCAGTAAAAGGGGATAATCCCTGGCCGCTGTCTTTTCCCATTATGCAAAGGGAACTGGACGAAGATAAGCTGGATTTGACCGATGAAACACTGATTATCTGGCGCGGTCTGCCGCATATTGAAGGCTATGTCGAAAATGCAGACGGTCTAGTTGCCTGTAAAATAGCCAAAACCATACCAGCACGTCGACTATGGGACATTATTATGTCCTCAACCTACGATTATGCAGAACCTGGATTTATTCTGATTGATAAAGTCAATGAAATGAATAATAACTGGTTTTGTGAAGATATTCGGGCGACCAACCCATGTGGAGAACAGCCGCTCCCGCCTTATGGATCCTGCCTTCTAGGCTCCATTAATCTAACCCGGTTTATCGAAAATCCATTTACCGAGCGGGCGTCTTTTAACTGGGCCGATTTCCGTAAAACCATCCGCGTTTTTACCCGTATGCTGGATAATGTCGTCGAGATCAATGGCCTTCCTCTGCAGCGACAGCGCGAGGAAATTATCTCTAAGCGCCGTCATGGCATGGGCTACCTTGGCTTAGGCTCAACAATGACTATGCTAGGCATGAAGTATGGCGATAAAGAATCACTCGGCTTTACCAGTGAAGTAACAAAAACCCTGGCGATAGAAGGCTGGAAAGAAGCACTCGATCTGGCTAAAGAAAAAGGTACCGCCCCGGCTCTTGAGCAGATCTATACGGTAACCGGATCCATGCTACATAAACGTCCAGAAATGGTCACTGATGGTTATAAAGTAGACGATGAAATCGCCGGTAAAGTATTACACGCAAAATACAGCCGTTATATGCAGCAAATTGCCCAAGAAGAGCCCGAGCTAGTTGCTGCATTAGCAGAGCACGGTGCACGATTCACCCATCATAGCTCTATCGCTCCAACCGGAACAATTTCATTGTCATTGGCAAATAATGCCAGTAACGGGATCGAACCTAGCTTTGCACATCATTATTCACGCAATGTCATTCGCGAAGGTAAAAAAAGTAAAGAAAAAGTCGATGTATTCTCCTTTGAATTACTCGCCTACCGTGCACTGGTAAATGATAAAGCCATGCCCTATAGCGAACAGGCTAATGAACAGCTCCCTGATAATTTTATTACTGCCGATGCTATTACGCCTAAGCAACACGTCGATGTTCAAGCGGCTGCACAGGTATGGATTGATTCATCAATTTCCAAAACGGCCAATGTTCCTACCGATTACCCTTATGAAGACTTTAAGGATATCTACATGTACGCTTATGAGCAGGGTCTAAAGGGCTGCACCACTTTCCGCTTTAACCCCGAAGCTTTTCAGGGTGTGCTGGTTAAAGAATCCGACCTGGAAAATACTACCTATCAATTTACTCTGGAAGATGGTCATGTGCTGGAATTAAAAGGTAATGAGGAAATTGAATATGACGGTGAAATGCACAGTGCAGCTAACTTGTTTGATGCCTTAAAAGAAGGCTATTACGGAAAATTCTAAGGCGGAAAATACAATGAGCATAAAAATAGATAAAAAAATTGTCGGCTTCAAAGTTGTCACTAAGGAAGAGCAGCAAGCAGCCGTAAAAGAGAAAGAAACGACTGATGTTATCAGTATGGATGAGCATGTCTTGCGCCCGGAAATGTTATTTGGTTCAACCTACAAAATCAAAACCCCACAATCTGAACATGCGCTTTACATAACTGTTAATGACATGATTCTGAATATGGGTACCGAGTATGAAGAACGCCGCCCCTATGAAGTGTTTATTAACTCCAAAAATATGGAACACTTTCAGTGGGTGCTGGCATTAACCCGAGTTATATCAGCGGTCTTCCGTAAAGGTGGCGATATCACCTTTATGGTCGAAGAACTAAAAGCCGTATTTGACCCTAAAGGTGGTTATTTCAAAAAAGGCGGTGTCTATATGCCTTCTCTGGTCGCCGAAATCGGCCATGCGATCGAGCAACATATGAAGCAGATCGGCATGTTAAAAGACATAGAGCTGGAAGCGCACCAGAAGCAATTCCTTGCCGAAAAACGCAAAGAGTTTGAAGCCAAGCATGGCGAACAAGCTGATGAAAGTGATAATTTTCCTGAGCAGGCGCAATTATGTACCAAGTGCCAGACTAAGGCATTAGTTCTGATGGATGGTTGCATGACTTGTCTGAATTGTGGCGAGAGTAAGTGCGGCTAATCCAGCACTGACTACCAAGTGCAGGGGTTGTGTGGGATGCCCCATAAGCTGAACCTTGAATGTTGAAATATTAGGCTGGGGGTTATTAAAAAAGTATTGTTGATAAGAAATTAAAAAGATTAAGCGCTCTTATTGATAATCCTTTTAAAGGATAACATCGTCACTTTGCTACCATAAATAGCAAAGTGACGATGTTTTGGGGTGGTATATGTATTTATTGTAGTTGATGCAATCAGAAACCCATATGCTGCCAGATTTTTTAGAGATAGATATTCTGTATTTTATCTTGTAATAATTAATGCCTTATCTAAGGATAGAAGTAAATATTTGAAAAACACCCGTAAATTTACTGTTGATCAAATAGATAAAATTGAACATAAAGAATTTATGGGTCAAAATGTAAAAAAGTGTATTGAGGTCTCAGGCATTCATCTATTCAACCCTAGAAATGAAATTAATCATCATAATGTTCTTCGACCTTAGCTTGCCTGGTGTTTTTCTTTGATGCTACATCCAGGCTTGATCTCACCAACACCAATGGAACGCGTTATGCAATTTGCGTACACAGCAAAAACAAACTCAGGATGTATTTCTCGACAAGTTGGGACAGCCATTACCGATTCTAATTATTCAGTGAAAGTAATTGGGTGGAACGATGTTCCTGAAGGCCAGGCTCCATTTTCATTAAGGCCTTCTTAATAGTTTTGATTCTGTTGTTTACAGTGAGTATGAGCGAAATAACACGAAATTTAGAACTGTTGCAGAAATTAAATTTAAAAATATTCTTATTAAAATTGAAAATAAAGATGAAGACTTAGGCGGAAGAAATCTAGGCTACTGTTTTCAAGATTTGAAAAATACAATTGAGCCAAAAGAGAAAAACTAAGTTCACTCGCGCTCACTTCATGCAGAAGAAAATGCCTATTTTACAAATAGTAAAATACGGTGGACAAGCAATTGAAGACGGAAAGCTATTCACCACAGCAAGCCTTTGTGAATTATGTGCAAAAAAAGCTTATCAATTGGGTATAAAAGAAATCATATATATTGATCCTTACTCAGGAATTTCTATCGATCATATTTTATCAATAGGCTCAAAACCTCCCACATTAATACAATTTAGAGGGGCTGTAGGCAAAGGTTATCATCAGCTTTATGAGCCGGCACTTCCTTATAAGGATGAACTTGAATATTTTCTTTAATTAGAACAGGATAACATTTATGAAAAGTCATTTTTTCGCCTACATCAGTAAAATCCGTTGGCTACAACGCTGGGGATTAAAACGTAATGCCGTTGCTGAAAATGTGATGGAGCATAGCTGGGAAGTCTCGGTTATTGCCCATGCTTTAGCCTTAATTAAAAATCGTTATTTTGAGGGTGATCTGGATGTTAATGCGATTGCTGTTGCTGCCTTGTATCATGATTGCAGTGAGGTGTTAACGGGGGATATGCCTTCACCGATTAAATATCATTCGCCTGAAATTACCAAAGCGTATAAGTCCATTGAGAAGCAAGCGGAACATGAACTATTAAACTTGCTACCCGAAGAGCTTAAAGAGGATTATCGGCCTTATATGATTGAAGAGAGCTTACCTCAAGAGCACAAAGTGATTATTAAAGCGGCGGATACTATTTCCGCTTATTTAAAATGCAAAATGGAACTCGCTGCGGGTAATCAAGAATTTTCTATCGCGGAAAAAGATGTTGAGACAAGATTAAAAGCGATTACCAATCTACCCGAAGTGGCTTATTTCTTAGAAACCTTTTCATCCAGTTACGATTTAACTTTGGATGAGCTATTAAAGTGAAAGAACTAAACTTTTCGGCTATATCATGAATAGATTGGATGAATTTGTCAGCTAAGATACATTTTATATGGGGATACGACACTATTTTCAGACTCATTTCGTATTGGAGACGGCTCGCACTAGTTTATATCAGAGCAAACTTTTATAATACGCTTAATAAAAAATCCTGATCGCCCAATATAAGCTCGCTGATATACCAGCAATTCAGGCTAAAGCCACACTCAACTTCTTGTTCAGACTAATATTATAGAGATTGCTGGTAATTACAGATCACAAAAACTGATAAACACGATGGTAAAAACTAAAAAACGGCCCTTATACACATCCTATGCAAGCTCTGTTTTATTAGAGACAGCATTACTCAACAAAGGCTCGGCGTTCACTGCATCGGAGCGGCAGGAATTCAACCTGGATGGTTTATTACCCACCGCAATTGAGACTATAGAAGAGCAGGGCAATAGAGCATATCATCAGTTTTCCCATCTTAGAAATGACCTGAACAAACATATCTTTCTGCGTACAATTCAAGATGCCAACGAAACGCTTTATTTTAATTTGCTAAGCAAGCATCTTGAAGAAATGATGCCCATAATTTATACCCCGACAGTCGGTCAGGCATGTCAGCAATTTTCACGTATTTATCGGTGTAAAAGAGGTTTATTTCTCTCTTATCCCGACCGGGATAAAATGTCGGTCATGCTTAGAAACCTGGCCAAAGACAATGTCAAAGTGATTGTTGTTACTGATAGTGAGCGCATCTTGGGCTTAGGCGACCAAGGCATCGGTGGCATGGGCATACCCATAGGTAAACTGGCACTTTATTCTGGCTGTGGTGGTATCAGTCCCGCCTATACTTTGCCAATAACCCTGGACGTAGGCACTAATAATAAAGAGCTATTAGATGATCCGATGTATATGGGCTGGCGACATGAGCGCATAAGGGGAGAAGAGTATTTCAACTTTGTTGATTTATTTATTCAGGGAGTTAAAGCACGCTGGCCTGGAGTTTTGTTACAGTTTGAAGACTTTGCACAGGAAAATGCTACGCCATTATTAAAAAAATACCAGCATGAAATCTGCTGTTTTAATGATGATATTCAGGGTACCGCTGCAGTAACAGTAGGCACTTTACTGGCCGCCTGCCATGCTAATAATTGCAGTATCACAGATCAACGTGTGGTTTTTATTGGTGGTGGGTCTGCAGGTTGTGGCATTGCAGAACAGCTAGTCGCACATATGATTAAGCATGGCTTAAGTGAACAACAGGCGCTAAGTCGAGTGCATCTGTTTACCCATCATGGATTGTTAAGCTCAGACATGGATCAGTTGCTTGATTTTCAGCGAAAATTTGCCAAAGATCCTAAAGAAATCTCTGCTTGGAGTAGTAATGAAGGTGCTATTAGCTTATTAGATGTCGTGCGTGAATCCAAGGCAACAATATTGATCGGAGTATCAGGGCAAGCGGGTTTAATGACTGAGTCCATCATTAAAACCATGTACGCAAACTGCAACAAGCCGATCGTATTACCACTTTCCAACCCAACCTCACATGTTGAAGCGATACCTGAGGATATTATTCGCTGGACCGAAGGGAATGCTATAGTCGCAACGGGCAGTCCTTTTGCCCCTGTTGAATATCAGGGAACACATTATGCTATAGACCAATGTAATAACAGCTATATATTTCCTGGTGTGGGCTTAGGCGTTATTGCCAGCCAGGCAAGCCGCGTTACTAAAAAAATGTTTATGCATGCCAGTGAAGCCCTGGCGGAATGTTCACCTTTGGTAAATGGCACTGGCAAAGAGTTGTTGCCGGGATTAAATCAGTTAAGAGAAGTGAGTCTGACTATTGCCCTGGCAGTCGGCCTGCAAGCTATAGAAGAAGGCGTGGCGCCAGCAGCCACAAAGGAACAACTAGAGCAAAAAATTCAGGCTAATTTCTGGATCCCTGAATACCGGGAGTATAGACGAAAATTGTAATCGCGTAGAATGCTATTGCTCTTTTAAGCCCAAAACAAGCTTTCGCAAAAATAGCGACTCCCCGTTTAAGAAAAAATATTGCTAGACTAGAGTTAGGAAAAAATAATTATTAGGATATTGCTGTTTTTCTTATTAATTAATACTGAAATATTAATGGCCAGCATATATACTGCAAAGCTTTTACTAGATTCTTAATGTACTCAGATAAGGTTCACCATGAATATTCATGAATTTCAGGCTAAACAATTATTTAGGGATTACCTGATACCAGTACCCGAAAGTATGGTCGTTACTACTGCAGCAGATGCAGTGGTTGCGGCACAAACTTTAGCAGGTGATAGTTGGGCAATAAAAGCTCAGGTTCATGCGGGTGGGCGTGGCAAGGTAGGCGGTGTTAAAATTGCAAAAACGGCTGAAGAGGCAAGCCAGTATACGGCAGCTATGCTGGGGCAACGTCTGGTAACAAAGCAAACCGATGCAACAGGTCTACCGATTAATTCAGTTTTAGTTGAAAAAACCTCTCCGATTAAACGCGAATTTTATTTGAGCTTACTGGTAGATCGACATGAGGAAAAACTCTGCTTTATTGCTTCTGCCGCTGGTGGAATGGATATCGAAGCGGTTGCCGAAGAAAGTCCTGAAAAAATCATCAGCGTATTTATTCATCCCGCCGCTGGGCTCCAGTTTTATCAGTGCCGGGAAATAGCCTTTGCTCTCTCCTTGCAAGGCGAGCAAATCAAAGCCTTACATGATGTCATGTCAGGGATGATTAATCTATTAGTCGATAAAGATGCCAGCCAGATAGAAATTAATCCATTGGTAGAAATAGCAGACGATAGTATTGTTGCACTGGATGCAAAAATTAACTTTGATGATAATGCGCTGGCGCTGCATAAAGACATCATTGCTTTGCGTGATACGGAACAAGAAGATGAAAAAGAAAATAAGGCCAAGCAATTTGACCTGAGCTATATTACCTTGAATGGCAATATTGGCTGTATGGTTAATGGCGCAGGGCTCGCGATGGCGACTATGGACCTGGTCAAACTGAAAGGCGGAACGCCTGCTAACTTCCTGGATGTCGGGGGTGGAACGACCACAGAAAAAGTCACCGAGGCTTTTAAGCTGATAGTCTCAGACAAAAATGTACAGGCAGTGTTGGTTAATATATTTGGCGGAATTGTGCATTGCGATGTGATTGCACAAGGCATTCTCGACGCACTAAAACAAATACAAACAGACTTGCCTGTTATCGTCCGGCTGGAAGGAACTCACGCCGAAGAAGGCCGTGCACTATTACAAGGTGTGGCGCCTAACATCATTGCTGCTGATAACCTGGATCATGCCGCCGAACAAGCTGTTAGCCTTGCAGGAGCACGGCTATGAGTATCTTAGTTGACCAGAACACTAAAGTCATTTGCCAGGGGTTTACCGGTAAACAAGGTACTTTTCATGCCCGTCAGGCTTTGGCTTATGGCACCAAGCTTGTTGCCGGCGTAACCCCAGGACGAGGTGGCTCCGACCATTTAGGTTTGCCGGTGTACAATACCGTGAGGCAGGCATATACTGTTACCCAGGCCGATGCAAGTGTTATTTATGTGCCACCCTTTTTTGCTGCCGATGCAATTTTAGAAGCAGTTGACGCCGGCATTAAGCTTATTATCTGTATTACAGAAGGGATTCCGGTATTACATATGTTGCGCGTTAAAGCGGCGATGGCGGAAACTGATGCGCTGCTGATTGGACCCAACTGTCCGGGTATCATTACCCCTGAAGCCTGTAAAATAGGTATTATGCCGGGTAGTATTCACATGCCTGGCGGTATTGGCATTGTTTCTCGCTCCGGGACATTAACCTATGAAGCAGTTCACCAAACTACCAATCAGGGGCTGGGGCAAAGCACCTGTGTAGGTATTGGGGGCGACCCAATCCACGGCATGAACTTTATTGATGTCATTAGCCGCTTTCAGGCCGATGAACAGACTCAGGGTATTATTATGGTGGGTGAAATCGGTGGCAGTGAAGAAGAAGAGGCTGCTGAATATATTAAAAAGCATGTGACTAAACCAGTGGTTGGCTATATTACCGGCTTAACTGCCCCTGCTGGTAAGCGCATGGGCCACGCCGGAGCTATAGTCACCGGTGGTAAAGGTACAGCAGAAGGTAAGGTTGCCGCGTTAAAAGCGGCAGGCGTGGAAGTGGTCAACTCGCCTTCCAATATGGGCATAGCCATGCAACAGCTTATTGCCAATGGCTAACATATCAATACACATTAACTAATCTTTAAAATATCGAGGATGACATGAAAAAAACAACATTAACTTTAACAACTATCGGTTCAGCAGTTGCTTCAACTTTCGCAGCAAATGCCGTTAATGCAGAAATTAACCCATTTGCCATGAACGAGCTTAGTAGCGGTTATATGCAACTTGCACAGTCAGATAAAGCCGGCGAGATGAAATGCGGCTCTAAAATGAAAATGGACAAGCAGAAAGAAGCGGCTTGTGGTGAAGGTTCATGCGGCAGTATGATGGACAATGGCAAAATGAAAAAAGGCTTTGAAAATTCCTGTGGCGCGATGATGAAAGGCAAAGAGGGTGCCTGTGGCGATATGCAGGAAAAGGCCGCATCCAAACAGACAAAAAATAAAGGTTACGCTGTAAGCTCAACTGGCTGGGGTAACAAAAAAACCTCAGCTGAGCCCACGCAGGGAATGGAAATGGGTAAAGACAAGGAAGGTAAATGCGGCGAAGGCATGTGTGGAGGCATGATGCAAGATAGCGAAATGGAAAAAGGCATGGAAGGATCTTGCGGCGACATGATGAAAGGAAAGGAAGGTAGCTGTGGCGACATGATCTCACCTGAAAAAGCGTCTGGTGAATAAATTCAGCGTATTCAACTTAATCTGATTTATCCGTCAGGCTGGTAATACAAAGCTTGCTTGGAATCTAAATTAATAGCTCGGTTTATTTAAAACCGGGCTATTTTTTTGTGTAGTAGCTTATGCTTGATCTTACCCATATAATCAGATTGATTAAAAGCAATACAGGTAGTGTTACCTATGCTTTCCCAGGCATGAGGATCTTTTCTAGCATGAAAAATGCGCTAACAATAGCCAGGTTATTTTGTAACGTACAGGGGTTCGTTCTATTTTTGAGAGGAATTCTTCGATACAAAGGGAAAATCATACCTCTAGCCCCACTCTCTGATTTCGTGATAATCAAAAGTTTTTTAATGACAGGAACGTGCTTCTTTCCGAACGATTAGGGAATAAATTGTACCTTTCTGACACCCAAAAAACTGGTAACAGAAAAGGCGTGCAATATAACACCCCGCGATGAGGCAAATCGATGCTGGGCAAGATTGGATATAGCAACCGATGCAGGCACCATGCTGAACTATTGACAGTAAAGCTAGACATTGCATAGGTCTGGAAGATTTTTTCCTGACCATTTTTAAAAAACAAGGAGAATACAAATGACTCAATATGATTACGATTTGTTTGTGATTGGTGCAGGATCCGGTGGCGTACGTGCTGCACGTATGGCAGCCGGACTAGGTGTGCGGGTAGCTATTGCTGAAGACCGCTATCTAGGTGGAACTTGCGTTAATGTAGGCTGTGTTCCCAAAAAGCTGTTTGTTTATGCCTCGCATTTTCATGAGGATTTTAGCGCATCTGCTGGCTTTGGCTGGACGGGTATTAAACCAGAATTTGACTGGTCACATTTAATGGCGCAGAAAAATCAGGAAATAAAACGCTTACAAGGTATTTATGATGGCCTGATAAAGAATTCGGGCGCGAGATTATTTGAGGGTCAGGCGTCTGTCATAGATGCACACACGATTAGCGTAGTGGGACAGATCATTAGCTGTGAGCGTATTCTGGTCGCGACGGGCGGCTGGCCTTCGGTGCCTGATTTTCCGGGTAAAGAGCATGTGGCCACTTCTAATGAAATGTTTGCTTTACAGGAATTGCCTAAACGGCTGATGATAGTCGGGGGTGGCTATATTGCGGTGGAATTTGCCGGAATTATGCATGGTCTGGGTGTTGAAACTACGTTGTGCTATAGAGGAGATAAAATACTACGCGGTTTTGATGAAGATATCCGTGAATTTGTCGCCATAGAAATGCAGAAAAAAGGGATTAATATTTTATTTAATACCCAGATCAATGCCATAGAAAAAAATGACAACGGTTTTATTGCACAGACTGACGCAGGCCAGTCGTTACAATCTGATTTGTTTTTATACGCTACAGGCAGGTCCTCGAATACTTCCGGCCTAGGTCTGGATGCTGTAGGTGTAGCGTTAGATCAAAGTGGCGCAATAAAAGTCAATGAGCACTATCAAACTAATGTCTCTTCGATCTACGCACTGGGTGATGTTACCGATCGTTTAAATTTAACGCCTGTAGCGACAGCCGAAGCGATGGCACTGGTCAATCAGCTCTATACGGATACACCGACAACGGTTGATTATGACAATATTCCCACGGCTGTTTTTAGTCAACCTAATGTGGGTACGGTGGGGCTAAGTGAAGCGGAAGCAAGGAGTCGCTATACAGATATCGATATTTATAAATCTGTCTTTACTCCGATGAAGCATACACTTTCGGGTTTAGATGAGAAAACCCTGATGAAAATGATCGTTAGACGCAGTACTGATCAAGTCTTAGGTATTCATATGGTTGGCCCTGATGCGGGTGAAATTATTCAGGGGATGGCGATTGCCATACGCGCGGGTGCGACTAAAGCGGTATTTGATTCAACTATTGGAATACATCCAACCGCTGCCGAAGAGTTCGTTACTATGCGTTCGCCTGTGGGTTGATGCGGCAGGGAAAAATTAATGTAAATGATGAGAACCTAGCGAGTCTGACTTTTGTGATATCAGAGTGAAAAACCTCTAAAGACACAGGCTGTAATGCTAACTTATATCTCACTGGCAGCAGGAAGGTCAGTGAATATACTATTACTCAACCACGCGCTCATATTTTGCGTGAGGTTTTTATCGCTAATTAACTTTAAATTTCCTTGTTTTACTGCTTGTTTATAAGAGCTATCTCCCATCCAGATATCAACCAGTGTTTTAACCGTTGATGTGAAGTAAACATCAATATCTTTTTCCGGATCTTTAACACAAAGATCCACTTCATTGCCTTTTTGCCCTAGAATCTTTTTTTTCAATACTAGATCCTGTTCGGGTAATGATTCCAGACGTTTTGACAGAACGGTTGGGGAAGTAGGGCTCAAGCCTCGCTGTAATTTATTGAAGCGTAATCCGCCCATCAATAGTTCGCGAATGATATGCAAAGTCTACTTTTTACCTATGATTTCAGTTGCTTTGGCTATGGGATAAAATTGACCATATTGCATAAACAGCTCCCTAAAAAAGTGTAGTTTGTAATTTCATTTCGTGTAGTTAGAGACTAACTTATCTGGACTATTTTTAACCGAACTTCTTCTTATAATTTTTCCAACGAAAGAATATTATTTACGTCATTAATTCCAGAGATGAGGTCTACTAATGAAAATATTTAAAATTTATACACCAGAAAATGCAATTTCCCCTGCAAATACCTTATTGACAAGAGTGAAGGATCCGCTTGGTTTTGTGCCAAATGTATTCGCGGTTATCGCAGAGTTTTCACCCGCATTAAAACGTTTAGTAACTTAACCAATAATCTTATCGGTATTCCTTTGGGTGATGAGTTTTCAGAGTAGGCATGGCAATTCAGGATACAACAAGTAGTGGCTTAACTGTAACAGCTGTTAGCAACCCTAAACTACGAGAGGATACATCTCATGAAACAAGAAGAAAAATTGAAGTATTTAAAAGTTTCATTGATTGTATTTTGTATCATCTTTATTGCAGGTATCTATATAATGATGATGTGGGTATGGCCGTCGGACTAGGGATGGATGCCGCGACAACCCAAATACGAACAGATGATTGTGGGGGAAATCTCCGCTTTATTTTTAGTGGCATTTGTTCTGTGGTACCTGATGCCTGGTAAAACATTGAGTACATAGGGCGATGCCAGTTTCGCTTTAGTCTTGAAGGGAGTTACTTTGGTCACTCCCCTGCACAAGTTATTAAGCCAATGAGAGCATCTATGCAAACGGATAAACAGGACTTTAAGCCCATAACTACCGAGTTGAAACCGGGGATTAACTTATTAGAAGCCAGCGCTGGAACGGGCAAGACTTATGCTATTGCCATGCTTGCCTTGCGCTTTGTCGTGGAGCAGAATTACGCAATTGATCAGCTTTTAATAGTGACATTTACCAAAGCGGCGACCAAGGAATTAAAAGAACGGGTGCGTGCGCGTTTAGTGGAAGCAAAACAGTTTTTAACTAGACAGTCCCTAGTGGAACCCGATGCGAGTATGAGTGCATGGGCTGAGGCGCTACTAGAAAATCCCGAAATAAATGAGAAACTTGCTATACAGCGCTTAAATAATGCTTTGTTAAGTATCGACCAGGCAGGAATTTTCACTATTCATGGCTTTTGCCAGCGCTTACTCAAAGAACATGCATTAGAGAGTGGGCAGATGTTTGATGTGGAGCTTAGTGATGAGACCCATGCCGTGCGCCAGCAAATGGTGGAAGATTTCTGGCGTAATCAGATTTATCCACGCGATGCCTGGGAGGTTTCATTGTTATGTCATCAATACACCACCCCTGATGATTTATTAGCCAGTCTGGGCTCTTATCCTCCCACATTAACGATCTACCCTGAGCCTGAAGATTTAAGCGGTTTATTACGAACACTCAAAAAGCAGGCACTGGAGGCAAAAAAATCTCTGGGTCAACAGGCTGACTCTATCCTGAAAGCGGTAGATGCGGGATATTTTAAAAAGCGACTGACAGAAAGTTTTCCAGAGGACTATAAAGGCTTAAGACACTGGCTTGAAGCAACGTCTGAGGGAGATGGGAATTTTAATTGCCCTAGCCCGAGTGAAGCCGGATTCAGCTTATTAAGCAGTGAAAATTTAGCCAATCAAATACGCGTTAAATATAAAGATCAACTGGATTTTGATAGTAGCGCCTTCGATGCTTTGTGGGTCTATAGCCAAAAAGTCAGCTTGCTATTACGTCGCGCATTGGCAGAAGAGCTGCAACAAAACCTGGATACGCGCTTGCAACAACTCAATATCATGTCTCATGATAGCTTGATTATCCGTACCGCAGAGGCCTTATCAAATACGGGAGGTGAGTTATTAGTGGCAGCGATTAGCGAGCAGTACCGGGTAGCTTTAATTGATGAATTTCAGGATACTGATCAGAACCAGTGGCATATTTTCTCGCATTTATTTGCTGCTCCCGAACAATATTTATACTTGATAGGCGATCCAAAACAGGCGATTTATAAATTTCGCGGTGCGGATATTCATACCTATTTACAGGCTAAGCAGCAAGCACAACATCATTATACTCTAGGGCAAAACTGGCGTTCGCATCCTGATTTAGTGCAGGCGATTAATCAGGTGTTTAGTCAGTGTGATAACCCTTTTGTCTTTGCAGGGCTGAAATTTAATCCGGTTCAGCCAGCTCTGGATGCAGCGCAGGGAACTCTGGTTCAGGATGATCAGCCCCTCGCACCATTAGCCTTATGGCAGTTAGCAGAAAGTGATAGCAGTAGCGGTTACTGGAGCAATGGCAAGGCGGCTGAAGAAATAAAAATAGCCGTGACCAATGAAATTTTAAACTTACTGAATGGAGCTGTCAGTTTACGTAGCGATAAAGTAACGCGGGAGTTACAAGCCAGTGATATTGCCATTCTGGTGCGTACTAATAAACAGGCAGTCTTATATCAAGATGTATTGCAGCAAGCTGGAATTCCGGTGGTACTCAACAGTACGGATTCAGTGTTTGCCAGCACTGAAGCATATGCTTTACATAAATTGATGCAAGCCCTGGCACAACCGGGTGATATAAGCTTGTTAAAGCAGGCTTTAAGCCTGTCCTGGTTTGCCCTGGACGGGCAGCAGCTTTATCAAATTCTGAATGATGAAGTACAGTTGGGTGTCTGGCTAGGGCGGTTTCAGGATTACCATGAGCTATGGCAGAAAAAAGGCTTTATGGCGATGATGTTACATTTTTTAAGCCAGGAAAATATACGCGTACACCTGACCCAGACTCAATATGGCGAAAGGCAAATTACCAATCTACATCACTTACTGGAACTAGTACAGCAAGCCAGCCTGGATGATCATTTAGGCATGCATAAAACAATCGATTGGCTGCGTGCTGTAATTACTGCGGAAAATACCAGTGATGAACAACAGTTACGCCTGGAAAGCGACGCGGATGCGGTCAAAATTGTTACTATGCATCGTTCCAAGGGACTGGAATATCCGATAGTCTTTTGCCCTTATTTATGGGATCGCCTGGATTTCCTGGCAAAAGAAAAGCTGACAATCACTTGCCATACAGAAGATGAAATGTTGGTTGATCTAGGCTCGGAACAGTTTGAGAAACACCGGGAATTGGCACTAAAAGAAGAATTAGCCGAAGATTTGCGGATACTCTATGTCGCGTTGACCCGTGCTAAATATCGCTGCTATGTTACCTGGCTGGATGGCCGTTCAGCTAAGAAACCCAATCAGTCTGCACTGGCTTATTTGTTATATGGGCATAATGATATTGGATTTATCCAGCAGCAGGAAATTTTACAGCAACTAGAAGCCGACTATCGCGATAGCTTTGCCTACCAGTTACTGGAAACCGGGAATGAATTACAGGGAGTTTACCGGGGAATTGAGCTAGCGGCTGATTTAACTATACCTGCACAAAAGCGGCATTTGTACAGTAACTGGCAAATGAGTAGTTACACCGCATTGTCTTATTTAAGCCAGTATGAAGCCGTTGAGTTACCATTAGATAAGGCTGAAGAAATCAATGCTACGATAGCATCTGAGCATGTGCCTCTGGCATTAGCAAAAGGCACACATACTGGAAATGTTATCCATGATTTGCTGGAAAATATAAGCTTTACGACACTGGCTGAACGAGCAGAAATTAATCAACAGCGTGATGCTAGCTGTCAGCGCTATGGTTTAAAAATCGATATGCCGGATATTCTGAATGAACTGCTCTATCAAACTGTAACGACCCCGTTATGTGCAAACGACACCGATTTTTACCTGGCTAATATTAATGAACAATACTGTTTAAAGGAAATGCCTTTTTATTTAAGCCTGTCTGAATTCGCCACTGAAGAAATTAACTTTATATTGCAAGACAGCCCTGCTTTTCAATCCTTATCAAGCAAGCAAATGCAGGGCTATTTAACCGGTTTTATTGATCTGATTTTCGTATATAAAGACCGCTACTATGTGCTGGATTATAAAAGTAATGCCTTGAGCGATTACCAGCCAGAGACCTTAACGCAAGCAATGCGCGAGCATAATTACGGCTTGCAATACTGGTTGTATGGCGTTGTACTACACCAATATTTAAAAACCCGACTACCCGGTTATCAATTTTCCGAGCATTTTGGTGGGGTGCGCTACCTATTTGTCCGGGGTATGCAGCAAGAGCAGGGTATGAGTGGGGTGTATAGTGACCTGCCTGATGAGCAGAGAATTAATGAGTTATCGAGATTGTTTGGTACCTAATGAAATAATCTGCAGTGTGTGCAGGAAAAACTAAAAGTGAACTCTACAGTTTGTGGTGCTTGTCGATTGCTAGATTAATAACAATTACTGACAAATGATCAAAATGTGTATTAATTGTTAAGACAGGAACTAAGTGACGTTTTGCAAGCATTGCAATAAGCCCATCTGTAACGGGTAGCGTAATTTCTTGAAAATTCAGTTTTCTGGTCATCTGGTGTTTCTTGCACAGTGCCCAGCAAAAAATCAGAAGTAAGAAATCTAACTGTCTATCCTTACCTGATTATAAAGAGCCTGAAAGCTAGCCCCCACCCGTGACCAGGCATACTTTTGTGCAGATTTTTTTCCTTGTTCAGCCATTTTTTTACGCAGATTTTTATCTTCTAAAAGTTGCAGCATTGCAGATTTAAGTTCTAATGGTGCCTGGGGAGTAACCAATATTCCGCTATGCTGATGCTCAATCACCTCACTAATGCCGCCGGTAGTAGTGCTTATAATTGCCGTGCCACTGGCCATTGCTTCTACTAAAGTAACGCCCTGACCTTCGGTGTCTCCTGATGCATCCGTGATAGAAGGGGCAATAAAAATATCGGCGGCGGCGTAATAGTCGGGCAATTGCTGGTTGGCAAGCTTACCCCAGAAAGTGACCTGATTATCTAAGCCTAATGACTGACAGAGTTGTTTTAATGCCTTTCTTTCTGAGCCATCGCCAATTATCCATAACTGAGTCTTCTTTTTTTGTGTGTCTGAAAATAAAGCATAGGCGCTTAACAAATCTGCCACCCCCTTTTTCTTAACTAAACGCCCGACAAATAATAAGGTAACGGTATCTTTAGGTAATTTAGAGCGTAGTAACTCAGCATTTCCGGAACTAAATTGCTGGCAATCAATTCCCATGGGGATAATGGCAGGCTGAGAAATATCAGCCCAGAGTGCATTGGCTGTGGCAACGGTATTACTGGTCCAGGCTGAGCAATTTTTTAAACTCCACAGTTTGATTCTGCTAAGTAGTGATCCCTGTAGTGCAAATGCATCCCCGCCATGAGCAGTAATGATTACCGGTGTTTTAGTTAGTCGGCCGATTACGCTTGCGATGGTCCCTTGTGGAAACACCCAGTGTGCATGAATAAGCGCCGGTTTGAGTTGTTTTACCAGTTTGTAGCAGGCAATAAACTGACTGATAAGGAAAAAAGGAACCTGCATAAATAACAATGGGTTAGCTTTTAAATTAGGCAGGATTCCCGACCCATACGCTAGTTTTTGTAAATCGCGCGGTATAAAGTATTTAAAATAGTGTAAAAAAATGGCTGGTGAATACAGTGAGCCATCTACATATTGATTATCAGGTGATAAAATATGCAAATCAAAAATTTTATTATCGATAGTTTCTGCCAGATAGCGCAGAAAAATAGAGGCGCTATCCTGTTCATAGCGGGGGTAGCTAGAGGTAAGCCAAAGAATAGCCTGCTTTTTTTGCATTAGTGCGTAAATGAATGAAGAGAAGTCATAGTGAGTTTAGGCAATATAGCGTTTTTAGGTATGTTTATAATTCAGCCCAGAGCACATCTTATCCTATCGCCAGACCGGGATAAACTTTAATCCTGGGAAACAAAAAAATGCTATTCAAAGGTGTGAATAAATCATTACAGTGAAAGACGGTAATATATTTTAGTAAAGCCTGAGTAAAATGGAATAAATTTATCTATCTTCTTAATCTCTGCTCAACCACGCCAAATACAAGGCAACCCCTTCCTGTACTGTTTTAAATGAAGCATTATAACCAGCCTCACGCAGCTTATTCATATCTGCTTGAGTATAACTTTGATAGCTGCCTTTTAGATGCTCAGGAAAAGGAATATATTCAATCTGGCCTTTCTGGTGGAATTCTATAACGGCATCGGCAACATCTTTAAATGATTGAGCGTTGCCGGTACCGACATTAAAAATGCCATTGACCTGAGGATTTTTAAACAGCCAGAGGTTAACAGCGACAACATCATCGATATAGATAAAATCACGCAACTGCCCACCATCTTCATAACCATCACAGCCTTTAAAAAGCTTGGGACTTTCACCGTTGAGTAATTGATTATGTAGGTGAAAAGCAACACTGGCCATACTGCCTTTATGCTGTTCTCTGGGACCGTAAACATTAAAATAGCGTAACCCTACAACCTGGCTTTGGTTACCTAAATTTAGGTTGCGCACATATTGATCAAACTGCCATTTTGAATAGCCATAGACATTGAGCGGGCCTTCATATTCAGGGCTCTCAGTAAACTGTTTGGTGGTACCATAGGTTGCGGCAGAGGAGGCATAAATAAAGGCGATAGAGTGATCCAGGCAGTAGTGTAATAAGCTTTTGGAGAACTCATAATTATTCTGCATCATGTATTTTCCATCCCACTCTGTTGTTGAGGAGCAGGCACCTTCATGAAAAATTACATCTATATTAGGTAAGCCAGTCTTGGTCTGGATTCTGCTAAGAAAATCGTCTTGATCCCAGTAATCGGCAATATCACAGTCCACAATATTGCGGAATTTTGTCCCATCGGTTAGATCATCAACAATAATAATATCTGTGCGTCCTTGCTGATTGAGGGTTTTAACAATATTGCTGCCGATAAATCCAGCGCCGCCTGTGACAATAATCATGGGTATTAGCCTTGGTGTTATGCGTGTTAGAAAAAATATGTACAGAGTTGTAGGTCGTGGTTTTAACCCGCTACTGCTTATTAGTGGCGGGTTAAAACCGCGACCTACATTAATATGTTTTACTGGTTTTTAATACGTTCTATGGTTGTCGTGGTAGATTTGCCATCGACAAAATCCAGGATTTTTACTTTGCCGCCTGCCTTGATTACGGCTTCTCCCCCGACTACATCTTCGGGCTTATAGTCGCCACCTTTTACCAGTACATCGGGCAAAAATTTATTATAAATACGTTCAGGTGTCTCTTCAAAGAATGGAATCACCCAATCCACGCACCCGAGTGCTGCGATAATCGTCATACGGTCTGCCAATTTATTAATCGGGCGTGATTTGCCTTTTAATTGCTGTACCGATGCATCAGAATTGATGGCAACTACCAGACGATCACCTAGTAGCCTGGCTTGTTCAAGATAGGCGACATGTCCGGCATGGAGAATATCAAAGCAGCCATTGGTCATCACCACTTTTTCACCACTTTGCTGGGCAAAGTTGATTTCATTGAGCAATTCATCTTCTGTCACTACGCCACTAATATTTTCCTTATCGCCATGTAATGCGCGATTCAGTTCATGGCTGGAAACAGTCGATGTGCCAAATTTACCGACCACTATCCCTGCAGCCATATTAGCCAGGTGCATGGCATGTTGTAAGCCTAGGCCAGAGGCAACACCTAATGCCATACTGGCTATCACGGTATCTCCGGCGCCAGTCACATCGAAGACTTCACGCGCATGGGTGGGTAGAAAATGGCTGGATGACTGTTTAATTAATGCCATACCATGTTCACTTAAGGTAACCAGCAAGGCCTCAATATTGTGTTGCGCGAGTAGGGCTTGCCCTTTGCTGATAATTTGCTCACTATCATTGCAGACACCCACCACTGCCTGAAATTCAGCGCGGTTAGGGGTAATTAAAGTCGCACCCTGATAACGAGAGAAATCAGTGCCTTTAGGATCTACAAAGCTTTTTACACCGTGTTTATTGGCGAGTTCAAGTAATTGTGGAATATGCTCTAAAACGCCTTTGGCATAGTCCGAGAAGATAACCACATCAGCTGTTGCCAGGGCTTTTTTATAATGAGCCAATAATTCTGAATAGTCGAAATCAATTAACGACTCCTCAAAATCCAGGCGGATCAGCTGCTGGTGTTGGGCAACTATGCGTAATTTGCACGTCGTAGGCGCATGATTGCTGGTAATGAAATCACACATCACGCCTTTTTTTTCCAGTAAATTCTGCAACTCTAGGGCTTCATTATCATCACCAACGATGCCTAATAGTGTTACATTGGCAGCTAAGGAAGCAATATTTAAAGCGACATTACCGGCTCCACCGGCACGCGCTTCTTTCTTGCCTACCTTAACGATAGGTACAGGTGCTTCCGGGGATACGCGAGTGGTTTGTCCAGACCAGTAATAATCGAGCATCAGGTCACCGACGACCAGAATATTTAAGCCTTTAAAGCCCGGGATTTCACTAATCATCTGCAACCTCGTCGAGCATTTCGCACCACCAGTGGTAAATCAGCATATGCGCTTCTTGAATACGGGCTGTGGTGGTTGATGGAACAATAATAGGCATATCCACCAGAGGCTTTAAGCGGCCACCATCTCCTCCCATTAAACCAATAACCGACATGTTTTGCTGTTTGGCACTGATGCTCGCCTGAATAATATTTTCACTATTACCTGAAGTTGAAAATGCAATCAAACAGTCACCTTCAGAACCCAGTGCTTCTACCTGGCGGGAAAACAAGCTATCAAAGCTAAAGTCATTGGGATGCGCGGTCAGGATCGAAGTGTCGGTAGTTAGGGCAATAGCTGGATAGGCGCGGCGATTTTTATGGTAGCGAATAACCAGTTCAGCAGCAAAATGCTGACAATCAGCGGCACTACCGCCGTTACCACAGAGCAGGATTTTGTGACCGGATATCAGGGTGCTGATAATCAGCTTGGATGCGGCAGTAATCAGTGGCGAGTAGCCAGATAATTGACTAAAAACTTGCTGGTGTTCCTGAATAACATCAGAAAAATCGTTGGCTGCTGTCGGCATTAGAATCTCGGTTGTTTATTGTCGGGTGTGAATATTATACTGAAGGTTTACTACACAGCGTGATTAGTTTGTTCTCTACGATTTGGTAAAAGTCTTGCCCATAATTTTGCGCTACTTCAAAGTGGACCTGTTTTTCTGAATCAATGATTGTTGCCCGTCTTTAACATTGGCAAAATGGTTATAAAATCGCCAATTTTGTCGTGCCTCGTCAATAATATATTCATGAGTCCAGTGGTTTGTTCATTTCATATAACTTCATATGCTTATAAAGCGGCATAGCTATATGAGAGAAGGCGGTCAGTAAGCCGGGGTAGCTGGTTTTGTACCAACATTGTCCTTTGCATACAAAGTGGAGTATCGATCCAGTTTGATAATGAAATCGCTCATCATGGAATAGGGACAATGTTTTATAAGACGCTCAATAGGACTAATATTAAAGCCATCGGTAAAGATACTTTCATGCACTTCTTTATCAGTAAAGGCAGGTTTGTTCTTATTATAGATTCTGGATAATATGTCCTTGCCCCAGCAATACTTAATGTTTATCGACTGATAGTAGTTCTCACGAAAGATAGTATCCAATTATTTTTAGCATAGGTAGCTGCCTTGTTTTGCTCGGACCAAACCCGATAAATTCACCTTGCACCAGATTTACATTTGCATAGTTGAGTGCAATATCTTCGGTGCTATCTGTGGAACCATTACTGTAGATAACAATGTCTGTAAAATTGACTAAAGCATCTAGCGCCTGGTTCAGCGTTGCCGCTGCATTTTTATCGATGATGACACAGGAAATATGCTGTATTTTAGTATTATTTATGCGGGTTACGATTTAATGCATAGAAAAATAGCATGATATTTACCTGGTTATTGGGTATTACGTTGTAAACTAAAGAATATGAGATTGTATCACCTTAACTAATGAGCCAAAAATACATAGAAAAATATTACGCGCTAAAGTGTATGATGTTGCAGCAGAAAGCCCGCTGGATTACGCGCCTGCCTTATCCAAGCGCTTTAATAATGAGGTCTACTTGAAACGGGAAGACCTGCAACCGGTTTTCTCTTTTAAATTACGTGGTGCGTATAACAAAATAGTCTTTCTCAGTGAGCAGGAAAAACGGCAGGGTGTTATTGCTGCATCTGCGGGAAATCATGCGCAAGGTGTAGCCTTGTCATCCAACAAGCTGGGTATTAATGCTCTGATTGTCATGCCTAAAACAACCCCGGAAATTAAAGTGAATTCGGTGCGCTCCTGGGGAGCGAAAGTAGTCTTGTTTGGTGATTCATTTGATGATGCTTATACACATGCCAGAGAACTAGAAAAACAAAAAAAACATGACCTTTGTGCATCCTTTTGATGACCCGGATGTCATAGCCGGGCAAGGCACTGTAGTGATGGAAATACTGCGCCAGAAAACGGATGTCATAGACGCTATTTTTGTTCCGGTCGGTGGTGGTTTAATCTCCGGGATAGCGGTGTATGCAAAATTTGTCCATCCTGATATTAAGATTATCGGAGTCGAACCTGATGATGCCGATTGTTTAAATCAGGCGCTAAAAGCGA
Source organism: Methyloprofundus sp. (assembly GCA_012960135.1). Lineage (GTDB taxonomy): Bacteria > Pseudomonadota > Gammaproteobacteria > Methylococcales > Methylomonadaceae > Methyloprofundus. The sequence continues at coordinate 53,868 of DUBW01000045.1, read as the reverse complement.
ATAAGCGCGTAACCTTAAAGCAGGTTGGTAAGGAGACATTTCGTCTGGCGAGACTGTTTGTAGATGAAGTAATTACCGTCAATACCGATGAGATTTGCGCCGCCATCAAGGATATTTTTGATGATACCCGATCGGTTTCTGAGCCTGCAGGTGCACTTGCTGTAGCCGGCTTAAAGAAATATATTGAAAGAGAAGGGATTGCCGATAAAGCACTAGTGGCGATTGAGAGCGGCGCGAATATAAATTTTGATCGCTTGCGCTATGTGGCTGAACGAACTCAAGTTGGTGAACATCGGGAAATATTATTGGCAGTGACTATTCCCGAGCAGCCAGGTAGTTTTCTGGCTTTTTGCAAGCTATTAGGTAAGCGCAGTATTACCGAGTTTAATTATCGCTACTTTGATGCTGGATCGGCGCAAATATTTGCTGGTATTTCCAGTAGCGGGATAGAAACGGATAAGCCGGAGATCATGAGTCAGTTACAGGATAATGGCTTTGCCGTGATCGATATGACTCATAATGAACTGGCTAAAGAGCATGTTCGTTATATGGTGGGTGGTCACGCCCCCATTGCGACCAATGAAGTAATTTACAGCCTGCAATTTCCCGAGCGACCCGGTGCATTGCTCCGCTTTCTCAGCTCTTTAGGCAGTCAATGGAATATCAGTTTATTTCATTACCGGAATCATGGCGCTGCTTTTGGCAAGGTATTGATCGGTATACAATTAGAAAAATCCGAGCAGGCAGCTTTGCTTTGACACTTTAGGCTTTGTTTATACTGAGGAAACTAGCAACCCTGCATACCAGCTGTTCACTGGCGGACAGGTTTAATGTTTCATTTGCGCTTCTAGCAATTGCTGTAAAGCGGCATTTCCATGCTTAAAAACCGGCCAGCCATCACCGGTTAATACGGTATCAATGCTTGGTAAATCGGCAAGTCGAGCTAATGATTTATGAGCTAGAGCAAGGTCACTTAGTTTTGCAGTGGGTAGCAGGCATAATTCACCGGCAATATGCGAGCGGATTAAATCGCCTGTTATGAGTGTACTATTTTCTAGAACTAAAGCGAGTTCTCCCGGTGTTTTTGAGCCTTCGAGTTGATATGCGATCAGCCCGGGTACAATTTCCTCATTATCTGCAATCCAGCGATCACAGTCGATGGGAAAATTCTCTTGCTCCCCTGCCGGGCCGACAATTTTTGCCCCTGTTTGTACTGCAATATTTTCTGCATCACGGCAATGATCACTATTGCTAACAATGATAATACTTGCGCCGCCTAATGATTGTAAATGCATTAGGTCATGATCTGACAGAGGCAAGGGATCAATTAACGCATTACCCGATTTACGAACCCACAGCACACTGTGAAAATCCAGGTTTCGCTCCTGATTAAATTCCGACCAGCCGAATAAGTCTTTTCTATGTAGTTGTTTCATTATCAATTCTCATTATTTGATGTGTGAGGTATAAACCTTCTATAACGATTTCAGTAAAATACAGGGAGTAAAAAAGCGTTAGCTTTTTTCTGTAACTATATAGCAAAGCAGTTGTGTGCTATATTATTGCTAGACCATACTTGCCACTACTGCTGCCCAGGTTTTAGCGATATTCTGGTGATTATAGCCACCGCCGCCCATGGCGATTAATCTACCCTGGCACAGTTGGTCTGCTAGTGCGCTCAGTCGTTTTGTGGCATGCGCATGTGCTTGTTCAGTGTATTCCATATGCGTAATTGGATCACCTTTAATACTATCGGCTCCACACTGCAAAAGAATAAAATCAGCGCCGTGTTTTAATAAGAACTCTTCAACAGATTCCCATGCCTGCATAAAAGCATTATCATCTGCATGGGGTGGCATGGGGATATTGAGTTTTGTGCCGATGGCTTTGCCTTTACCTGTTTCCGTTGCCGCACCTGTACCCGGGTATAGGAAGTGGCCATCTTCATGCAGGTCAGCAAAGATAAGCTCAGGGTCATCTTCAAAGCTGTAGAATACCCCGTCGCCATGATGGGCATCGATATCAACATAGGCAATGCGCTGAATATTATGCTGGTGGCGCAGGTATTCGACAGCCACACCACAATCGTTAAATACACAGAAGCCAGCTGCAATGTGCCGTCGTGCATGATGTAAGCCTGCAATGGGGATAAATGAGCGCTGGTATTCCTTGCGCATAATGCGGTCTATTGCGTCACAGACTGTCCCTACCACGAATGAGGCAGCTTCGTACATGCCTATAAATGCTGGGGTGTCGCCCTGATCTAAATAACCAGTGCCCAGTATTGATTGTTGTTTTACCTGCTCGACATATTCATGGTTGTGAAATAATTCCAGGATATTCTGATTTATTGATTGTGGCACTAAAATATCGACTTTTTCCTGTAGCGATTGGCGATAGAATTCTTGTGCAAAGACCTGATGGCGCATAGGGCCGAACGGATGATCGTTGGCAAAGCCATAGCGGGCTAAATCATCACCAAGATAAACACAGCAGGGGTGTGAACTCATCTGGGAAATGATTCCTGGGAAAATAAATAGTTATTCATCCGCAGTATTAAACTCAGGAACTAGCTGTTTTAATTGCTCCAGAATAGCTGCAGACTGACGGTTTTTGCACGCTACGAGTAAGCCTTCCATTTGTTGCTCCCAGACATCTTGCTCGTAGCGGCGTGCTTGTGCTAAAAAGAGTTTTTCAAATCCGGTGCCTAGAAGTTGCTCTTGTTCATGGAACAGTTCTTCGTGTAATTTCTCTCCGGCACGCAAACCTATATATTCAATTTTAATATCTGAACCTACGCTTAGGCCACTGAGCTGAATCATTTGTTCCGCCAGGTAGCTAATTTTTATTGCTTTACCCATATCCAGGACATAGATTTCACCACCCGAACCAACAGCTTCTGCATTCATAATAAGCCGACAGGCTTCGGGTATAGTCATGAAAAAACGGGTCACATCAGGGTGCGTGACGGTAACCGGACCACCGGCTTTAATCTGCTCTCTAAAGAGCGGCACAACACTACCGGCTGAGTCTAAGACATTACCAAAGCGGACGGTTATAAAAGAGGTGTGTTCGGCCAGAGTATTCAGGTTTTGGCATAATATTTCTGCTGCGCGTTTGGTAGCCCCCATAATATTGCTGGGATTAACGGCTTTATCGGTAGAAATTAATATAAAACGCTCAACATTTTCAGCAAGCGCCACTTCGGCGACATTCTTTGTGCCTATTAAATTATTAGTAACAGCGGCAAGCACCTGCTCTTCTAATAGCGGCACATGTTTATAAGCTGCCGCATGAAAAATAACTTCAGGCTTTTCATTGCGAATGAGCTCTTCTACAGCGGTTCTATCAACGACATCGCCTAAGATTGTGCGAAGTACTAAATCTGGAAAGCCTTTGCGTAATGATGTGTGGATTTGATATAGATTATATTCAGAATGTTCATAAATGATTAATGCTTCAGGAGAAACCCGGGCCAATTGACGGCAAAGTTCGGAACCAATTGAGCCACCACCACCGGTAATTAAAATTCTCTTACCTGATAAGCTGGATTTAATTTGCGACCAGTTCAGGTTGACCGGTTCGCGACCCAAAATATCATCGATGGCAACATCCCTTAAATTTCCTTTGGAAACTGTATTAGAAAGCAGCTCTTTTACAGAAGGTAATGTCTTAAAAGGAACCTGTGCACGTTCACAAACCTCGACCATGCGCCGCATTTCTATATCTGATGCCGAGGGGATGGCGATCAGAATAATATCGGCATTCAGTTTGGCGGTATATTCAGCGATCAGGCTAGTATCAAAGAGTACCTGTAGACCACGTATCGACCGTCCTTTCTTCCTTTTATCATCATCAACAAAGGCAATAGGTAATAAGGAGATCTCATCCTGTAATAAATCTCTGGCCAGCATTTCTCCTGCGGCACCTGCGCCTATAATCAGTGCACGCTGGGTAGCGGCTTCATGTTTTACCCAGTCTTTATAATAGCGGTAAAACAAACGCGGAATGCTTAAAAATAATAATAAAAAACTGGCATACAGTGGCAGAGCGGAGCGGGGCATAAAAGCCAGCCGGTTATAAACAAATAGGCTGCCAGCAATAAAGAAAACACCAAAAAAGACAGCCTTAAAAATTCTGATTAAATCGGGTAATGAGGAAAAGCGCCAGACACCTTTATATAAACCAAAATACCAGAAAATAACGGATTGACTAATCACGATATAGGGCAAGTAAACTAGGGCATTGTTGAGGTAATCACTGGGTATTAAATCTAAATCGAAGCGAAACCAGAAAGATAGCAGCCATGCGCAGACTACCATAAAAGCATCGTGGGTGGCGATGGTTAAGCGAGACCTAAATGCAAAGTTACTTTTGAACACTGATTGCCTCGGTAAATTTTGGTGTGTAAGAATATAGGGATGTACTCCGCGCTATATGTATATTGGCATTGAAAGGATGGATAATCAATAAAATTCATTTTGCCAGGCAATAATTTTGTTATCGCCCTAATTTTAGTGCCAATTAAATAGCACAGATTACACCTATCTGCATTTTCGGGTAATAAAAGCTCTTATTAGCATGTAGGTAAAATATGCTACAATTTTTTGTTGAATACACGATCACAATGACTTTAACTATGCTTAGATAATTTTCATTATAATAGTGTTAATTGTAATTAAGGACTTAAATAATGATTTTTGTAACAGGTGGGGCTGGCTTTATTGGCGCGAACTTTGTGCTGGATTGGCTAGCCGAAAATGACGAGCCGGTAGTGAATATTGATAAGCTCACCTATGCAGGAAACCTGGAAAGCCTGGCGTCGTTGCAGGAAGATAATCGGCATATTTTTGCTCAGGGAGATATCGGCGATGCTGGTTTAATGTCTGAATTGCTGGAGAAATATCAACCACGTGCTGTGCTTAATTTTGCCGCCGAATCTCATGTCGACCGTTCGATTCATGGCCCGGAAGCTTTTGTGCAAACTAATGTCGTCGGTACATTTCATTTACTAGAAGCTATTCGCGCCTACTGGAATAAGCTTGAAGGGACTAGGAAAGCTGATTTCCGTTTATTGCATGTCTCTACTGATGAAGTTTATGGCTCCTTAGCGGCAGACGACCCTGCCTTTACAGAAGAGCATCGTTATGAGCCAAACAGTCCTTACTCGGCGAGTAAGGCAGCGAGTGATCATCTGGTTCGATCCTATCACCACACCTATGGCCTGCCAGTATTAACGACAAACTGTTCGAACAACTATGGGCCGTTCCACTTCCCGGAAAAACTAATCCCGTTAATCATTGTTAATGCCCTGGCAGGTAAATCACTACCTATCTATGGTGATGGCCAGCAGATACGCGATTGGCTGTATGTAAAAGACCACTGTAGCGCTATTCGTCGGGTATTAAAGGCTGGAACTACGGGTGAAACCTATAATGTTGGCGGCTGGAATGAAAAACCTAATTTAGACATTGTGCATCTAGTCTGTTCTTTGCTGGATGAGCTCTGCCCACGTGCTGATAAACAAGGTTATGCTGAGCAAATTTCCTTTGTTACTGACCGCCTCGGACATGATCGTCGTTATGCGATTGATGCCCGGAAAATTGAGCGGGAATTAGGCTGGAAGCCTGCAGAGACATTCGAGACGGGAATTCGTAAAACAGTGCAGTGGTATCTGGATAATCAAGGCTGGGTTGCTAATGTACAATCAGGGGGTTACCGTGATTGGGTGGAAAAAAATTATCAGGATAAAATCGGGTGAAAATACTTCTCTTAGGCAAAAATGGTCAACTAGGCTGGGAGTTGCAACGTAGTCTTGCGCCGTTGGGTGAGGTTATTGCCCTAGATAGAAATAGTCAGGATTTTTGCGGAGATTTAATCAGGCTTGAAGATTTAGCCGCTACCATTAGACAAATTAAACCTGCAATTATCGTTAATGCCGCCGCTTATACTGCCGTCGATAAAGCAGAAAGTGAAACAGAATTAGCACAAACGATTAACGCAGATGCTGTCGCTGTTTTGGCACAAGAGGCAAAACTACTGGATGCCTGGCTGGTACACTTTTCTACCGATTATGTGTTTGCTGGCAATGGCATGGCAGCATGGCAAGAAACGGATAAAACTGGTCCTCTGAATATCTATGGAGTAACCAAGCTTGCTGGTGAAAAGGCTATCCAGGAATCGGCCTGTAAGCATCTTATTTTTCGTACCAGCTGGGTTTATGGTGCGCGTGGTAATAATTTTGCTAAAACCATGCTGCGTCTTGCGACAGAGCGAGATAGTCTTACCGTTATTAGAGATCAGGTTGGCGCACCCACAGGGGCTGATTTAATAGCGGATGTCACAGCTCATGCCGTCCGTACAGTGCAGGTGGCGCCTGAATTAAGTGGTTTATATCACCTGGTCGCTGCAGGTGAAACTTCTTGGCATGGTTATGCGTGTTATGTTATCAAGACCGCACAAAAAATGGGTCAAAAATTAAAGATTACTGTTGATGCTATTGCGCCGGTTGCTACAAGTGCGTTTCCTACGCCTGCCAAGCGGCCAGAAAATTCACGCTTGAATACGGATAAGGTAGAGGCTAATTTTGCTCTCACGCTACCTCATTGGCAAATAGGGGTAACACGTATGCTAACTGAATTTTTAGAGAAATAGCCATACTCATGTACAAATCCATTGTTTTAATAAGCCAGGCTTTGACATGGCTGCTGCCTATTGCAATTACTTAAAAAAACACTGTATCTTATGAAAATTATCCAGACCAATATTCCCGATGTTATTATTCTTGAGCCAAAAGTGTTTGGTGATAATCGTGGATTCTTCTTTGAAAGTTTTAATCAGCAAGCCTTTAATAATGCCACCGGCTTAGACGTGCAATTTGTTCAAGATAACCACAGCCGCTCTGCAAAAGGCGTATTACGCGGCCTGCATTATCAAATTCAACAGCCGCAAGGTAAATTGGTAAGAGTAACGCGCGGCGCTGTTTTTGATGTGGCTGTCGATCTTCGCCAGTCATCTCCAACTTTTGGACAATGGGAGGGCGTTGAACTGAGTGCGGACAGCCATCGTCAACTCTGGGTTCCAGTAGGGTTTGCTCATGGTTTTGTGGTCTTGAGTGAGAGTGCGGATTTTTTATACAAAACGACCGATTATTATGCCCCTGAATTTGAACGCTGTATTGCCTGGAATGATCCGGCGATTGATATCGATTGGCACTTTGATGGAGAGCCTCAACTGTCAGGAAAAGACCAGCAAGGTGTGTTATTAAAAGATGCAGAAATTTTTGCCTGAATTTCAGCCTGAAAAACTGATAAATACTCATGTAAAGTGTGGCTTTAACCTCCTAGTACAGTTTTTATTCAACACTAAAGCTGCCCTTTATTCTTAGAAAATAGTCAAATCAGGGAATAGTTAAAATGAGTACGGAAAAAATTTTAGTCACCGGTGGAGCAGGTTATATTGGTAGTCATGCCTGCGTAGAACTAATGCAGGCTGGCTATGATGTGATCGTTATCGATAATTTATCTAATAGCAAACCTGAATCTTTGGCGCGGGTTGAAAAAATTACGAGCAAGAGCTTGGTCTTTGTTGAAGCCGACATTTGCGATAAACAGGCTTTAAGTGATATTTTTTCCGCGCATGATATTTATGCAGTCATGCATTTTGCGGGCTTAAAAGCAGTCGGTGAGTCGTGTCTGCAACCTATTAAATATTATCAAAATAATGTATACGGGACTCTGGTATTAACAGAAGTAATGCAAGCCTTTGCCGTTAACAAGATCATATTTAGCTCATCTGCCACCGTGTATGGCGAACCAGATACGGTAAAGTACACGGAAGATTTACCGGTATTTGGTGCGACCAATCCTTATGGCAAATCAAAAGCTATGGTTGAAGATATTTTAAAAGACCTGGCACAGGCTGACAGCTTATCTAATACTGAGAACCCCTGGAAGATTATTCTATTACGCTACTTTAATCCGATTGGCGCACATATTAGTGGCTTGATTGGAGAAGACCCTAATGGCATTCCCAATAATTTAATACCCTATGTCTCACAAGTTGCCGTAGGTAAACTGGAGCAATTATCCGTGTTCGGTGGTGATTATCCAACCATAGACGGAACGGGTGTGCGCGATTATATCCATGTTGTTGATCTGGTTAAAGGCCACTTAAATGCACTAGCCGCTTTAAAAAATACGTCTGGTTGTAAAGCATACAATCTGGGAGCAGGAAAGGGCTATAGTGTACTGGAAATTATCACTGCGTTTACACGAATCACAGGAAAAGATATTAATTATAAAATTGTCGAGCGCCGTACCGGTGATATAGCCGAGTACTATGCTGACCCAGACTTAGCGCTGCGCGAACTTAACTGGCAGACAGAAAAAAGTCTGGATGATATGATTTCTGACACCTGGCGCTGGCAAAGTGCCAATCCTAATGGATATGAATAACAATAATGGCTATAGAAATAGAGCGTAAATTTTTACTCGCCAATGAAAACTGGCGTGACCTGGTTTCAAAATCCATACACTATCGGCAAGGTTATTTAAATAGCGATAAGCATAGCTCGGTCAGAATCAGAGTCAGTGATGATACGGCCAAGATAAATATTAAAAGTGCTACTATTGGCGCACAGCGACAGGAGTACGAGTACGATATTCCAGCAGATGATGCGCATGAGCTGCTGAATACTCTCTGTCATAAGCCCTTAGTTGAAAAAACAAGACATATTGTTGTTAATAAGCAACATATCTGGGAGATAGATGAATTTGCGGGCGAAAATAGTGGTTTAATCGTCGCGGAAATAGAGCTATCCCATGTGAAAGAGGCGTTTGAGAAGCTAGACTGGGTAGGGGAAGAGGTCACGGAAGACGTACGATATTACAATAATCAGTTAGCAAAGCAGCCCTATACAAGCTGGTAGTTGTATCTTTTTTGCAACAAATGTTGTAAAAAAGTGAATAAGCTATTATATTTAGCTTATGAAACAGATAATTGCTATTTTTCTTTTGCTTGCACTAAATTTGATGCCTGGCCTTGTTAATGCTGGCGCAATAGACCAAGCTGTGCAAAAAATTGAGTCCCAGTGGGCACATATTTATTATAATGTTGCAAAAGAGCAACAAGAAGCTGCTTACAAGCGATTACTCGCGGAAGTTAAAGCGCTTAAATCACAACATCCAGATCAGGCTGAGCTAATTATCCAGCAGGCAATTATTGTTGCCAGTAATGCAGATAATATTGATGCCTTCAGTGCCCTGGGCGCAGTAAACCAGGCGCGTGAATTATTAATACGTGCCATACGGCTTGATCCCAATGCCTCTGGTGGTGCCGCTTTTGTTACTCTAGGTTCGCTTTATTATATGGTACCAGGCTGGCCTATTGCTTATGGTGATACTAATAAAGCAGATGCTTTGTTGAAAAAGGCGCTGGCTATTAACCCGAACACCATTGATGCTAATTATTTCTATGGTGATTTTTTAGCGATGCAAGGCAAACAGAAACAAGCGGTAAGTTATTTTAAGCGCGCCATTGCGATTCCAGTTAGAAAAAATCAAGAATTTGCAGATAGCCAGTTACACAAACAGGCTAAATTAGCCATTATAGAAAACAATCAGTTTGTCGCGGCTAATTAAATAATAGAGAGCGGGCAGGCTCTGCTTATTCAGAGTAGACAATTTAAAGCAGTTACTTTTATTCCTCGGAAATATATTCACATTGGTAACTCGAAATCTTCAAAGAGTCGGACCAATAGTCACTAGCAAGGCCAGATTTCTGTTTAAGGTGCTGCAAAAAAACGTCAGGCTCGGTTAATGATTCCCAAACGGAAGGTAAGAAAGTACCTCGACGCCGTCCTTCCTGCATAATCAAGCCATCTATACCCGGGCGCAATTGCCGGATTAGATCTTCTTCTGAATAGAAACTTAGCGCTTCTGCAGGACTTAGAATAGACAAGTGTATTTCTAAAAGAGCATACTCAGTAGTCGATAGTGACGTGAAGCGTGGGTCATTAAAAGCGGCAGCAAATGCATTTTCAGCAATATCGATAACCAGTGGCCGTGTAGCTTCGAGCATTCCAATACAACCACGTAATTGCTGTTTAATTTTTAAAGTGACAAATGTCGCACGTTGCGCTTGTAATTCGAGTGAATAATTTTTACTATTGATAGGCAATGCACTGCCATGTTTTAAGCCGTAAGTAATTGAGTCTTTAGCAATTTTTATTAATTGTTGCTGTTGTGGCCTAGTTAATGACATAAGCACCATACCCCACTACGTGGCTTTTATCGCCTGCAGTATCGCCTGAATTTCTAAGGTCTATGGTTTCAATCTGTAAGGATTTTTTTTGGGCAAGTGCCATTAAGCCGCTAACGGGCACTCGACCACAGGCGCTGTCATAGTCTAAGAGCTGGTATTCAAGCTGTTCAATTACCCTACTGGTTTGCCTATCCAGTCTCTGTGCAGTCTGGTAGTCATGAAAATGACTCAGATCCGAACTAATAACGATTAAAGTTTCATCCTGTCCGTAAAACAATTCCAGCAGCTCTTCAATCAATTCTGCTGGGCAATCACCCGCTACAATAGGTAGTAATTTAAACGAGTCCAGCGTCATTTGCAGAAAAGGCAACTGGACTTCCAGGCTATGCTCTAATAAATGAGCCTGCTCTCTGTATTCAACAAAAGGAAAGTGGGTTATCGAGGCGGTTGCTTCAGCATCTAAAGGAATATCACCCAGTGGCGTTCTAAACGCTTCGGCATGAGAAAGTGCAAGACCCGTAAAGCCGACTTTATGTGATGGACCTAATAATACCACGCGCTTGATACGACAATATTTTGATTGTAAGCGGGCATAAGCGCTTGCTGCGATCTCGCCTGAATAAATATAGCCAGCATGCGGTACGATGATGGCCTGTGGCGCTTTCTCGGCAGAGGCAGTTCGTTGTAAGTAGTCAGAAATCATAGTTTTTAATATCTCCGGCTGATCTGGATAAAACGAGCCGGTGACAGCAGGTAGCCGTATGTTGTGCATGATTCTCCCCATCTGGATGTTTATCTTTGTTTTTAAACTATATAGGCTAATTAATGTTAAATTACAAGTTCCTGAGCAAAGAATAAAAAGTGTCGGGGGGGATGCATATACAAGAAACTAACGAAACAGTGGTCACAGCTAATTACTGGCATGATGTAGGTGATGGGCGTATACAGTGTGATTTGTGTCCCAGGTTCTGTAAATTATATGAGGGGCAGAGAGGCTTATGCTTTGTCCGTCAGAATCAGCAGCATCAAGTAGTCTTAACCAGCTATGGTCGTTCTAGTGGTTTTACTATTGACCCGATTGAAAAAAAGCCACTCAATCATTATTCCGGTTCTTCGGTATTATCATTTGGCACGGCAGGGCCTGAAAAAATAGCTCAAAAAACTGCTGAACTTGGATGTAAAAGCGTTGCCTATACCTATAATGATCCGGTCATTTTTCATGAATATGCGATTGATACGGCGCTTGCCTGTCGCGAATTAGGTATTAAATCAGTTGCTGTTTCAGCGGGTTATGTTTGTCCTGCGCCTAGAGCTGAGTTTTATCGGGTGATGGATGCCGCCAATATAGATTTAAAGGCATTTAGCGAGCATTTTTATCATAAGATTACCGGCTCACATTTAGCACCTGTATTTGATACTTTATAAAACACGAAATACCAGTCTGGCTGGAATTAATAACTTTGATTATTCCTGGTGAAAACGATTCTATAGCAGAACTGGAGCAAATGACTCAGTGGGTAGCGGAAAATCTAGGTTATGATGTGCCTATGCACTTTACTGCCTTTCACCCTGACTGGAAAATGCTGGATAAACCAGTGCTGCCAGTCTCTTCTTTATTAACGGCGCGAGAGATTGCTTTAAAAAATGGTGTGTATTATGCCTACGTGGGTAATGTTCATGATGAAGCAGCAGATAGCACCTATTGTCATGCTTGTGGTTAGCTATTAATAGGCCGTGACTGGTATCAATTGTCCGAATGGAATCTGGCTGAAACAGGCGTATGTATTGCTTGCGGCGCCCAATGTGCGAGATATTTTGCAGCACAGCCAGCTGGCTGGGGCGCTAAGCGGGTGGGAGTTAATACGTAGAGCGGACTTTAGTCCGCCTGGTTGGGTACAGTTGTTAGTGGCGGATTAAAGTTCGCTCTACACCAGAAGCAATGTTACTCCGCCTCAAACCAGCTATCTAATAAATGGTGTATATCGTCTATACCGCTGCGTTTTAAGGAAGAAAATAATTGCAGTGTAACCGCAATATCCTGTTCTTCCAGTTCGCGCTGCACTTTGAATAAGGTATTTTTTGCGGCGCCATAGTTTATTTTATCGGCCTTGGTTAACAAGATATGTAAGGGCTTTTTGCTATAGGAGCACCATTCGATCATTAGCCAGTCAAATTCTGTCAGTGGGTGGCGGACATCCATCACCAGAATAATGCCATATAAAGACTGGCGTTCGCGTAAATAGGATTCCATCAAGGCGTGCCACTGTCGCTTAACCTTTTCAGGCACCTTGGCGTAGCCGTAACCCGGTAGATCAACAAAGCGTTGCTCTTCATTCAAGGTAAAGAAATTCAGTAATTGTGTGCGACCAGGAGTTTTACTGGTGCGGGCTAATGATTTTTGCCGAGTTAAGGTGTTCAACGCGCTGGATTTTCCGGCGTTTGAACGACCTGCAAAGGCAACTTCACGACCTGTATCTTCAGGTGTCGACTTTAAATCAGGAGCGCTCAGGATAAATTTAGCCTGATGATAGAGAGTGTTCATGCGTATATCGTGTGGAGGGATTAATTAAATTAGAGTAGAATTCTACCTAATATTGTACAGAACTACCTTATGTTTATCTTATTCCGCGAGGGGAATTTAATGAAAAAAAGTTTAATAGCGGTTTCTATTTCGTTTACTTTACTTAATATGCCTGGGGTTGCTCAGGCAGTAGGCGATATTGGTGCAGGACAGGTGAAGAGTGGATCATGTGCTAGCTGTCATGGTGCAGATGGTAATAGTATGATGCCGTTATTTCCAAAATTAGCGGAACAAAACGAAGACTACCTGGTTAAGCAACTAGAGGCTTTTAAAGATGGCTCGCGTAGCGATACTACCATGAATTCAATGGTGGTCGGCTTATCTGAGCAGGATATGCAGGATATTGCCGCTTTTTATGCAGCACAGGCAGTTTCAGAGAATCCCTTGCCACAAGTGAATCCAGATGATTTAGACGATATTGATGATGACAATTCGCTATCAGAAAGTGCAAAAACGGCTGCCAAGCAAGCTTTGCAAGATCGACAGAAAGCCTTGATGACAATGGGTTACGATGTTTATCGTAATGGCAATCTGGATAATGAAATATCTGCCTGCATAGCTTGCCATGGTCCAAATGGAGAAGGTAACGAGCCTGCTGCATTCCCCGCGTTAAAAGGTCAACATGCGGGTTATTTAGCGAAAACCTTAACTGATTTTAAAACCGATAAACGCAGTAATAACCCTGATAATATGATGCATATGATAGCCAAAAAAATGAATGAAGAAGAAATTACAGCAATATCTTATTATGTTTCAGCAATAAAATAACGGCTACTGATCAAGAATAGAAAAGGAAATAGAATGTTGAAAAATATCATCAAAGCAGGACTGTTAAGTTTACTTGTTTTTAGTAGTGCAGCTTATGCAGCAAAAGGATATAAGGATCTGGCGGCAGTCCAGCCCACTCAGGATCCGACCAAGGTCGAAGTGATTGAGTTTTTTTGGTACGGCTGCCCGCACTGTTATCAGTTTGAGCCAGCATTAGAAAAATGGCGAGCGAGTATGCCTGATAATGTCACGTTTATACGTCAGCCAGCGGTTTTTAGCAAAGTTTGGGCCAAGCATGCCAAGGCATACTTTACCGCAGAGGTTTTAGGCGTCGTTGATAAAGTTCATGCCGATTTCTTTCGCGCCATTCAGGTCAATAAACAGCAATTAACCAGCGAAGCTGACCTGGCTAAGTTCTTTGTTGCACATGGTGTCGATGAGGCCGCCTTTCATGATGCCTATAATTCATTTATTGTTGATACCAAAATGCGTCAGGCAAAAACCATGGGACCGCGTTATGGGATAACTGGTGTGCCGGCGATTGTGGTCAATGGCAAATATCTGGTGAATGGCAAGACAGCCGGATCACATGAAGGCATGATTAAGGTGATGAACGAATTAATTACTCAGGAAAGTAAATAGGTAGAGCGGACTAAAGTTCGCTCTACCTCGATTTTTATTTTACTAAATCGGAGGGGCTTTCTGTGGCAGCTGGCTTTGCAGTTTGCACCACTTCAGATAAGGGAGCTCCTTGCTTGTTTCCTTCGCCAAACATGATTGCAGCAGCCATAAATAATATGACTGAAACACCAGCAATGATGAATCTGTTGGGTTGATCCATCCAGAATAGCAACCACTTAGGCTTGATTAAGCCAATTATTAAAATTCCAACTGATAAAACAAATAAATTAATCGCCCAGACAATCATGCTTTTTTCCTATTATAAGATTAAGAATGTGTATATTGTACTGATTTGGGTATGAAAAAAAATAATTTTTAAAAGGAACTGAGATGTTTGAATGGTTAAATGCAAATATTGCCTACTGGCATTGGCTTATATTTGGTCTTTGCCTGGCATTGGCTGAGATTACGTTACTCAGTTTTGTTACATTATGGTTTGGTTTAGCAGCGATAGTGGTCGGGGTATTATTATTAATTTACCCATTTTCATTTACTTTGCAATTATTAATCTGGGTGATTTTATCCATGATTATTATTTTTTCCTGGTTTAAATGGGTTTCTCCTCACTTAAAAAACAAGACTTTTTCTGAAATGTCACGTGAGGGCATGATAGGTCAGGTTGGTAGTGTGATTGAATATAACTCAGTGCATAAGGGGCGCGGTACTTTGCGTTTTCCAGCGCCCATTCTGGGTAATGATGAATGGCAGTTTATTTGTACTGATACGGTGGACTTAGGTGATCGCGTAATTGTGCGCGAATTTTCGGGAAATGCGCTGATTGTTTCAGCAAAATAAAGAGGTATAAAATATGGAAGGTTTATCAGTAGTTGGTGTATTTGTTGTTTTAGTGATTGTAACGGTTATAAAAGGCGTACGCATTGTTCCGCAGGGTTATAAACATATCGTACAACGCTTGGGGAAATATCATTCGACCTTAACGCCAGGGTTGAATTTTATTGTTCCCTATGTTGATTCTATAATCGATAGGCTGACGACCAAAGATATCGTGCTGGACATTCCGTCGCAGGAAGTCATTACCAAAGATAATGCCATGATTATTGCCAATGCCATTGCTTATATTAATATCGTATCGCCCGAGAAGGCTCTTTATGGTGTAGAAGATTATCAGCTGGCGATAGTAAAACTCATTCAAACATCTCTCAGAGCTATTATCGGCGAAATGACTTTAGATGAAGCACTTTCTTCCAGAGAGCATATTAAGCAAAAATTAAAAGATGGTATTTCCGATGATATCGCTGACTGGGGAATCACGCTTAAAACAGTAGAAATCCAGGATATTAATCCATCCACAACGATGCAGGCTTCTATGGAAGAGCAGAGTGCTGCTGAGCGGGAGCGTCGCGCAGCGGTTACTCGTGCTGAAGGTGCAAAACAGGCCGCGATTCTTGAAGCTGATGGACGCCTGGAAGCTTCTCGTCGTGATGCAGAAGCAAAAATCTTACTGGCTGATGCCAGCGGTAAAGCCATTGAAAGTGTTGCTTCCGCGCTGAAAGATAAAGAATTACCAGCAACTTATTTATTAGGTGAGAAATATATTGAAGCCATGCGTAAATTATCAGAATCTGATAATTCTAAAACCGTCGTCTTGCCCGCTGATTTACTGCATGCTGTGAAAGGTATTTTGGGTAAGTAACACAACAACTACGTAGGTAGGGAGGGAGTGGCTTTAGCCCGCCAGACCAGAAGGCAGTTTATACCATGCAGGGCAGAAGATACTGAAGAGAAAAGAATTGAGTAATGCCTTCATGCCCTGCATGGTGAAAACAAATGAGGTAGTCAGCTAGAGATAATGTGATGTAAGGACGTTGTTTTCATTACTTACACAGCGTGAAGAATAAAAACAATCGCTGCCAGCTATGGAGAGCGAACGCGAGGGCTGGGATGCCCAAAACAAGCTTTCGCAAAAATAGCGACTCCCCGTAACCTTTCGTGCCTTTCCATCCTTTCTTGGTTAAATAATTTAGTCGTT
Organism: Methyloprofundus sp.; assembly: GCA_012960135.1. GTDB lineage: Bacteria > Pseudomonadota > Gammaproteobacteria > Methylococcales > Methylomonadaceae > Methyloprofundus. Next base: position 37,585 of record DUBW01000045.1, on the reverse strand, counting down.
CATCGATTTTTAATAAGGATATTTATGCACCAAACGCTAGCCCGGGTATTGCGGTCAGCAAATAATATTATTCTGGGCAAAGAGCAGCAAATTAGGCTGTCACTATGCTGTTTGTTAACCGGTGGTCATTTACTGATTGAAGATATACCTGGTGTTGGTAAAACAACACTGGCGCATACTCTGGCTAAGCTGGTGGGGTTAGAATACCAGCGTATCCAGTTTACCAGTGACCTTTTGCCAGCGGATATTATTGGCGCAACCATTTACAATCCTGAGCAGCATCAATTTACCTTCCATAAGGGTGCTATATTTAAGCAAATGGTATTAGCCGATGAAATCAATCGCGCTACACCTAAAGCTCAAAGTGCCTTACTGGAAGCAATGGAGGAAAGGCAAGTGACTGGTGAGGGTGAAACTCATCCATTACCACAGCCATTTTTTGTGATAGCAACGCAAAACCCGAGTCACCAGCTGGGTACATTTCCACTGCCTGAATCCCAATTAGATCGTTTTTTAATGCGCATAAAACTGGGTTATCCTGATCGGGATGCGGAGCGAGAATTATTAACCGGTCAAAATCGTTATAAATTGATTGAGACCTTAGAGACACAATTACCTGCCGAAACATTATTGCAAATGCAACAGACGGTAAAAGACATTTATGTTTCCCCCTCCCTGCTGGATTATATTCAGGCATTGGTCAAATTTACTCGTGAGCCTGAAGAATATCAGATAGGCTTATCACCCAGGGCAGGGCTGGCTTTATTAAATTCAGCTAAAGCATGGGCCTATATGCAGCAACGAGAGTCGGTTGTTCCTGAAGATGTACAAGCTATACTGGCATCAGTTGCTGGGCATCGACTACGTGCAGGGCATAGTAACTCAGAGAATATAGTTGCTCCTCTATTAGCAAGTGTCGCTATTCCATAAATGTGGGAATTACTCGGAGGCTGTAGGGTGAAGCTTTAACCCGCAAGTAATGCACAATCAGCGAGTTAAAATATCACATTGCCGTCATCTATTACCTTAAGCATATGAACTCAGCATCCTCATCAAAGCCAATTCGCTTAAGTTATAGAACTATTTATATAATGCCTACCACGCGCGGCTTAGGTTTTATGCTATTGATTACTTTGTTGTTATTAATTGCGTTTGTTTACAACAATAATCTGGTGTATTTGTTGTGTTTTTTGTTGGCAAGCTTGTTTTTTATTACCATCTTACATACGGTTAATTCATTGCAGGGCCTGCAGATCAGCAAAGGCCAGAGTACTGATGTTTTCGCGGGTGAATATGCTGAAAACGTGTTATTAGCGGATAATCCAAGCAGTACAGAGCGCTACAGTATCGAGTTTGATTTAAACAAGGAAACAATGCAAACGATTGATATTAAGGCGCAACATAATAGCCGTGTCAGTTTGCCACGGCGAGTTTATAAGCGGGGCTGTTTTGTGATGAGTCAGCCAGTGATTGCTAGTTATTATCCGTTTGGTTTATTTAGAGCCTGGCACCGCTTAAATTTAGAAGTTAAAACTTTAGTCTACCCACGCCCAAGTCATCAGGACTGTCCATTACCAGAAAAGAATAACGAGCAGAATATGCAAGGTAATAGCCAAAAAGGTCAGGATGATTTTTATGGTTTGCAAAGTTATCAGCCAGGTGATGGAATTCGACACATCCATTGGCGAGCCTATGCAAAAGGACAAGGCTTATTTACTCGGCAATATAGCGGCGTACAGAGTTCAGAAATCTGGCTGGATTATGCGCAAGTGATAGGATCAGACCAGGAAGAACGCTTAAGTCAAATGTGTCGCTGGGTGCTAGACGCCGATAATGCGGGGCTAGCATATGGGTTTAGACTCGCTGGGTTAATAATCGAACCCAATCAGGGAGATAAACATTCCAAGCAATGTCTAGAGGCCTTGGCCCTAGCGTAGAGCGGGCTTCAGTCCGTTTTGCATGAACTTCACTCACCAAAAAGAAATTATGCTCAGTTATCGTCACTCCTATCATGCAGGCAATTTTGCAGATGTTTTAAAGCACAGTGTGTTAATTCATATTATTGAGCATTTAAAAAAGAAGCAAAAGCCGTTTTGTTATGTGGATACTCATGCAGGTGCAGGAAGCTACTCACTTAACAGCGAGCAGGCAGAAAAAACTCAGGAATATCTGCAGGGCATAGCTAAGATATGGCAGGCAGATAATCTCCCTCCTGCCATTGCCGCCTATGTGAACGTGATTAAAGCTTTTAATATTGACGCGACATTAAATCGTTATCCTGGTTCGCCGATGATCGCCAGGCATTTATTGCGTCCCCAGGATCGCATATTTTTATATGAGCTGCATAATACTGAGGTCGAGATATTACGCCAGTCAGTTAATAAAGATAAGCGGGTTCAGGTTATTCATAAAGATGGCTTTAAACAAAGTCTTTCTATTATGCCCCCGCAACAGCGCCGAGGGCTGGTGTTAATAGATCCATCCTATGAAATTAAAACAGAATATAAGCAGGTATTAGAAACAATCATACAGCTCCATCAGCGCTTTTCTACGGGTACTTATGCACTGTGGTATCCGGTTGTTGAGCGTCAGCGTATTGATGAATTAGAGCGAAAAATACTGGCCAGTCCGTTGCGTAATGTTCAGCTTTTTGAATTAGCGCAGCGGGCCGATAGTGACGCACAGGGCATGACTGCAAGCGGGGTGGTAGTCGTTAATCCACCGTGGACATTGTATGCTGAAATGCAACAAGCATTGCCCTATCTAGCTGAAAATCTGGGGCTGGTTAATCAAGGTGCTTACCGGATAAGACAGTTAAAAGATGAATAGTCTATGCAGCAAAGTATAAGTCAACGGACTATTATATTTCTGCTGATTTCTATAGGCTTGATTACTGCGCCTCAAGCGTTGAATGTGCCGGTGCCTGTTTTTGTGTTTTTTACTATTTTATTAGTCTGGCGGTTAACGGGTGTCTGGTTCCCGGCTTATTTGCCGAATCAAATGCTGGTTTTTTTGTTTTTGCTGAGTGGCGTTAGTTTACTGGTTATCATGCATCAGGTGTTCTTTCGTGTATTTCGTGGTTAATGATGGTTAAAGGAAAAAAATGAAATTAGTAACCTTTGTATATAAAAACATCACTCGAGTCGGCGCATTACTTGATAACGAGGTTGTGGATGGTTTAGGGCAGAAAAAAATTCCACTGACCATGCTGGAGTTTTTAGCGGCAGGCCAAAGTGCATTAACTGCAATGCAGCACTTAATTGACAGCCAGCAAGTACGAATTCCACTCCGGGAAGTTAAATTACTTGCTCCAGTTCCAAGACCTGGTAAGTTTCTGGGGATTGGCTTGAACTACGCCGACCATATTGCTGAAACAGCGTTGGAAAAACCAGAATATCCGACTTTTTTTAGCAAGGAAAGTAGCTGTGTTATCGCCGATGGTGATGCAATACACTTACCTAAAGTTTCGGAAAAACTGGATTATGAAGTTGAACTTGCTTTTGTGATTGGCAAAGCATGTCGCCATGTGCCAGTAGATAAAGCGCACCAGGTCATTGCTGGCTACACGCTGGTCAATGATGTGACGGTTCGCGACTGGCAGTTTCGTACGCCTACCTGGATGATTGGTAAGTCCTTTGATACGCATGGGCCTATGGGGCCGTGGATAGTGACGGCTGATGAGATAGCTGACCCGCATGATTTGACACTCAAAACCTGGGTGGATGATGATTTGCGTCAATCATCCAATACTCGACATATGATTTTCAATATCTACCAGATGATTGCCTATTTAAGTCAAGCTATGACATTAGAGCCGGGGGATGTAATATCTACTGGAACTCCAGGTGGAGTAGGCGTTAAAATGAAGCCGCGTGGTTATATGCGAGCTGGACAAGTGGTAAAAATCGAAATTGAAAAGATTGGTTCACTGAGCAATCCAGTGATTAATGAGCCTGATGGTTTTATTGCTGGCCACAGCAGCGCTTAAATTTTTTACCGCTGCCGCAGGCACAGGGTGCGTTTAGGCCCTGATTAAATGAGCCATGGTCCAATGCAATGGACTTTACCTTGCCATCCTGATAAAACCAGTTCCCCTGTTTTTTAATAAAGCGGCTGACTTCATTCATTACACGTTGCTCGCCATCCACAGTGAAATAGGCTTTAAATTCAACAATTCCTTTATGATCTTTTGCTGCGCCTTTTTTGAGCATTACGATCTCTAGCTGAGTCCATTTGCCAGTGTCTTTAGAGAAATCAACTTCAGCTGGTCGTGTTGAGACGTCCCAGCTGGTTAATAAGTAGGCCGCATTATGCATTGCATAGGCAGTAAAGCGTGAGCGCATTAATATTTCTGCAGTTAAGGCCTGAGTTTTCCCCATGTGTAATAATTCACAGCACTGCTGATAAGTTAAAGAGCTGCCACAAAGGCAGTGAGCTGTGTCGGTTGACATAAAGTATCCGGGAAAGTTTAAAAAAAGGATTTCTATAATAGCAAAACTATAGGGATTGCATACCCGTAATACAAAAAAGAGTGACTTTATGTCTTGTCCTGGTGGATTTAATTACGCAACAACAATGTTGGCATATAACCTGCTTGTAATACTTGTCTAGAGTTTATGTTGAAAGCATCTGTTTCTGAATATTGCCCGCGAAGTATATATTACGCGGTTTTTAAGGGCTAATTTCTAGTGCTTGGTTTTATACCTAAAATGCACTAAAATGATCTGTTGTGTGTGCTATTTTAGCGCGCTATTCCGGGCGAGTGTGTTATCAATGTGAATTTAGGGGGCAGCACAAAAATAGTTTGCCTAGTGTAAGCAAGATTTTATGCGCACTCCATAGTCACCCTCCATGTTGTTATTGAAAAATTAAGCGAGTAAAAGAATGAAAGCGGATATTGGGTTAATTGGCCTTGCGGTCATGGGACAAAATTTAGTCTTGAATATGAATGATCATGGATTTAAAGTGGCGGTACATAACCGCTCACGAGGAAAAACGGATGATTTCCTAAGTGGTCCTGCAAAAGACACGCAAGTAACAGGTGCTTTTTCCCTGGAAGAATTAGTCGATAGCCTGCAAAGCCCGCGAGTTGTTATGCTAATGGTCAAGGCGGGTGACGTTGTTGATAGTTATATTGAGAAGCTTACCCCTTTATTATCAGCAGGCGATATCATTATAGATGGCGGTAATTCTTTATACACCGATTCTAATCGTCGTACTAAGTCGTTAGCAGAAAAAAATCTTTTATTTATTGGTTCAGGCGTTTCTGGTGGCGAAGAAGGCGCGCGTCATGGGCCTTCAATTATGCCTGGTGGAAATAAAGAAGCATGGAAAACAGTGGAGCCAATTCTGCAAGCTATTTCAGCAAAAGTAGAAGGCGAGCCATGTTGTCAGTGGGTCGGTGAAAACGGTGCAGGCCATTATGTAAAAATGGTGCATAACGGTATTGAATATGGCGATATGCAGATTATCTGTGAAGCGTATCAATTGCTATCAGAAGGGCTGGGTTTGCCAGCCGATGAAATTCAAGCCATTTTTGCAGAATGGAATAAAGGCGTTTTAGATTCTTATTTAATTGAAATTACCACTAATATTCTTGGCTTTAAAGATGAAGATGGTGAGCCTTTAGTTGATAAAATTTTAGATACTGCAGGCCAAAAAGGCACAGGAAAATGGACTGGAATTAATGCGCTGGATTTAGGTGCACCATTAACGCTGATTGCAGAATCTGTGTTTGCACGTTGTGTTTCTGCGCAAAAAGAAGAGCGAGTGAAAGCCTCCAAAATTCTGCCACAATCTACGGCAAGTTTTTCAGGTGATAAACAAGCAATGATTAAAGCGATTGGTGAAGCAGTCTATGCAGCAAAAATCGTGTCTTATGCGCAAGGATTTGGCCTAATGCGTGCGGCAGAAGCAGAATATGGCTGGAAACTAAATTATGGTGGTATTGCTTTAATGTGGCGTGGTGGCTGTATTATCCGCAGCCAGTTCTTGAATGATATTAAGCAGGCTTATGATGCCAACCCTGAGTTAGACAATTTATTACTGGCTGATTATTTTAAAGATGCCATTACTGGTGCTGATCAAGGCTGGCGTGAAACTATTATACTGGGCGTACAATTAGGCGTGCCAACCCCCGCATTTTCTTCTGCACTGGCATATTACGATAGCTATCGTAGTGCGCGTTTACCGGCAAATCTTTTACAGGCCCAGCGTGATTATTTTGGCGCGCACACTTATGAGCGTTTAGATAAGCCTCGCGGTGAGTTCTTCCATACGGACTGGACCGGCACAGGCGGTAAAATGGCATCAACTACGTATAACGCGTAGCACGAGAGGCCGATGTAGGACGTGGCTTTAGCCTGCTATTATAGAGCTTTCTGTTGATAGACGGGCTAAAGCCACGCCCTACGTGTAGTTTACTGAAACAGGGTGATTACCGTACTCAAAGTTTGCCATTATTTTAAGCTGGCAAGCATGGTTAGGAGGTCTAATGGGCCAAACTGTTGAAGCCAGCTCTATGTCTGCTATGAAACTGCATGTAGCAGCAAGAGATACTTTTTTTATCCTGATGTTATCGTTTCCTAGCCTAATCGTAGAAGTGTTACCGGGTTTTACGGAAGCCTAGGTCGTGGTCAAGTTTGCCTCTTACCGGTAGTTAGTAAGCCTTAAAGAGTATGTGCTGGTTGATATTAAAGCACGTAGATAGTGTCGAGTGTTTTCGTTGCACTGCAGATAATGACTGGCTATTACATGATTACACTTGTAGAGCAAGTGTGCGATTTTGCTAGTTTAGATGTTTCTATTGAGATTTCCGATATTTTTGAGGATATTGTTGCAGAAAAACAATATCCAGATCTATTTTTTATAAAAAATTATGAAAGGAGCTACAGTGAAAACTGATCCCTGTACTTATGTTATTTTTGGTGCAACTGGAAATTTATCGCGCATTAAATTAATGCCAGCGTTGTATCATCTGGACATAGAAAATCGCCTGGATAAAGACACCAAAATTATAGCTATTGGTCGTCGCCCCTGGGATAACGATAAATGGATCTCTGAAGTGCGTGTCATGCTGGAAGAGAAAGCTCGCGGTGGCGTTGATGAGAAAGTATTTAAACGCTTTGTCGGTCGTCTGCAATATCATAAAGGCGATTTGCAACAGGCTGAGTGTTATAGTAGTTTGGCAACCTTATTGAGTGATGCTCAGCAATTTCCACAAAATATTGCTTTTTACCTGGCGATTAATCCTGAAGACTTCAGCTCGGTCATCGAGCGCTTGAGTGTGCCGAACTTACTAGAAGAAAAGCAATTTTGGCGCAGAGTGGTGATTGAAAAGCCGTTTGGTACGGACCTGGAAAGCTCACGTTCGTTACAAAATAAAATCAGCAAATATTTGCGTGAAGAACAAATTTATCGTATCGACCATTATCTGGGTAAAGGCATGGTGCAAAACGTATTAGTTTTCCGCTTTGCCAATGCCATGCTAGAGCCTTTATGGAACCGTAATTATATCGATCATATCCAGATTACGCATTCAGAGAAATTAGGCATAGGTAGTCGTGGTGCTTATTATGACCATACCGGTGCAATGCGCGATATGTTGCAAAGTCATTTATTGCAGTTACTGACTCTAGTAGCGATGGAGCCGCCTGTTTCCATGAATGCGGAAGATTTACGCGATGAAAAAGTAAAAGTCCTAAAATCTATCCGCCCGATTCCCGAAGAAGCCGTTCATGCCCAGTCATTTCGCGCGCAGTACGCCCCTGGTAGCATAGAAGGAGAAGAGGCGAATGGTTATTTACAAGAAGAGGGTATTCCTGAAAATAGTGTGACTGAAACTTATGCTGCCATGAAGCTCTATATAGATAACTGGCGGTGGCGCGGTGTGCCAATTTACCTGCGCACCGGAAAGCGTATGGAAAAGACCCAGTCCAGTATTTCCATCTGCTTTAGACATGCACCATCACAACTGTTTAAAAATACCAAAGCGGAAAAAATTAACCAGAACTGGTTGCTCCTGGGTATTCAGCCAGAAGAATGTATCCGCATGGAAATGACGGTTAAAGAGCCTGGTCTGGAAATGAAAACCAGAGTGAGTAATCTGAATGCCAGTTTTCGTAATGAAGATGAGCAGCCCTCAGATGCTTACGAAGATTTGTTGCTTGATGTGATTGAAGGCGATCGTTCCCTATTTTTACGTTATGACGAAGTTGAGCATGCGTGGAAAATTGTAGAGCCGATCCTTAATAAATGGGCGGTTGAACGTGATTATATCGAAACTTATCCGGCAGGCTCGTGGGGGCCAAACGAACGTCGTTTGTTTGACAAAGACAGCCATCACTGGCGCAATACTTTGCGGGAAGAGCAATGACCCAAATCGTAAACTGGAAGCCGTATGATTCAATCGACCAGTTAGCAGAAGCGGCATGTCAGCGTGTATTAGATGCAGCAGACAAAGCGATCATAGCGCATGATTCGTTTAAACTGGTTTTAGCCGGAGGCACTGCGCCTGTGAAGGCCTATCAGCTTTTGGCAACTAAGCCAGCAGACTGGAGTAAATGGCATATTTACTACGGTGATGAGCGTTGTTTGCCGGTTGATGATAGCGAGCGTAACAGCCTGGTTGCTGAGCAAAAATGGCTGGATCTAGTCGCTATTCCTAAGGAACAGATTCATCGGATACCCGCTGAATTAGGCGCTGGAATAGGTGCCGAACAATATGCGCAAGATGTTGCTGCAGCAGGGGCATTTGATCTGGTATTGCTGGGCATGGGAGAGGATGGCCATACTGCCAGCTTATTTCCAGGACATGTACACAATGTTGATGAGCTGACTCATGCGGTACATAATTCGCCTAAACCACCGGCTGACCGGGTAACGATCAGTGCCAAAGCACTAAGTAATACGGTAGAGCTAATTTTTATAGTTTCCGGTGATAAGCAGGAGGCACTCGCGGCATGGAAAAATCAGCAAGATATTCCAGCAACACATCTATGTCCAGCTTCTGGCGTTGATGTATTATTGAGTGTTTAATAAGTACTAAAGAAATCAGATAAATCAGTAGTAGGGCGGTGCTTTAGTCCGTAGGTGTCGTGCCGGGCAGGTTAACGCGCCGCCCTACAAACTGTTTGATTTTCTATTCATATGACTGCGCATGTTTATGTGCAGCAGTTTTATTCAAACATCAAAGTTAAATAATTAAAATAACTCTGAACTTAAGGAAACTATAAATGAAAGCTTGTGAATCATCTACAACCCAGGAAGAACACCGCGTCAATATTGGCCGCAATCATAAAAGCATAGCCCCGTGGCGTAGAGGAGTAGGGTTGGTACTGGTTTATTTGCCAATCCTCACCTGGCCTTTTGTCATTACCAGTGCACTATTGTCGTATTACCATTTAAAAATGGTGGGCGCTGAAAACTTGAAAACCCTATTTGATTTTCTACCAGAAAGAAAAACGCATCGCTATAATCTAAAAAATCAGATTACCATGGATGCCAGTTTTTTCTTAAGTCTGGCACAAACACGGCTATACTGGATTTTAAACTGTACCTGGTATTGCCCGGTTAGCGTGGGCCTGTTTGAGTGGCATGCCTATCTGGTAAAGCTAATTGAAAACTGGTGGTGTCCGTTTAATCATGGCAGAAAACAAGGCTATGATAATGCCAAAATAGACCAGTCTTTCTGGCACATCTATCCGGAAGACGAAGCAAAACTGCATCAGGATGATCTCGAAAATCCAATATGGAATGGGAGCTGTAGTCAGTGTAAAGGTGGAGATGACGAAAAGTAAAAACGCCTTCCTCTCTTAAAGAGAGGGTGAAGGTATCCAATGTAGACTGTGGTTGAGGGGTGAAACCCGGCAAGGTGAAAGCTGGGGGGTTGCACAAGTTCCATCCCAGCCTACAGGGGCTCGTTATCTGGATTAATAGCTAATACTTTCACTATCTCTAAAGGCCTGGGCTCCATTGATTTATTCCTCGTGAATGCTTAAGCAGGAGTAATAATTATGAGCAACTGTTGCAACGACCCAACAGAAATTCCTAAATTAGATCCCAGAGACATAGTTCGCGAGCAAACCCGGCATGGTAATTTGCTCAGAGAACTTTTTACCGGCGACCCAGAAAAACTTATGCTCTATGAGCTGCGTGAGGCAAATGCCTATCTTAGAGGGCTGGCAGCATTACGAGCGCATTATCCCTCGGTTCGCCTAGTAGCATAGCATTGTTAGAAGAACCTAGCCTATCCGTTTTACAACGCATTGCTGATCAAGAACCCGAATCAGAGATTGGTATAGCGGCAAAATCTCAGCAGCAAAAATGGCAATGATAAAGCTAATTATAACCGGCGGAACTATAGATAAACATTACAATGAGCTAAACGGCGAATTGTCTTTCCCAGAAACTCATATCCCGGGCATGCTAAAGCAGGCGCGATGTACTGCAGAAATTGACGTGCAGCAGCTAATGCTAAAAGACAGCCTGGAAATGACTGAGGATGACTGTGAGCAGATAAAGAAAAGCTGTCTGGCCAGTGATGCACAACAAGTTATCATAACCCACGGTAGCGACACCATGGTTGACACCGCAAAATATCTAGCTCAAACAATACAGGAAAAAACCATCGTGTTGGTCGGCGCAATGATTCCTTATTCCATAAAACAGTCCGATGCCATGTTTAATCTGGGAAGTGCCATAATAGCAGTGCAACTATTGCCTGCAGGTATTTATATTACAATGAATGGCAAAGTATTTGATTGGGATAAGGTTTTAAAAGACAAGCAGGCAGGGGAGTTTAGAGCCTCGGACGTGTAAGTTGTTTGTCGCACTCAGCCCCAATATAGGATAGGTTGAGGCACGAAACTCATCATCTCTGATATGAGGGCTCACTGGTTTTATAATAAAACTGATTGATTACCGAATTAATATAATTTGTTTATTTACAAACTGTTGTATTGCTTCTATTGCTGAGCTTTCTAACGATTCATCAGAATTTTCGGGCAGAATCTTAGATAGACAGTCAGCAATATTTATCGTTTGTTGCTCTTGTAATGTATGCAGTAAAAAATAACTCATGATCGAGAGTTCGATAAAATTTACCTGATCGTCACTATCGCGGTAAACGACTAGGTAACAGGGTTGTTCCGGAGCCTGTAATGGCAGGTAGTCGGGGGAAATCTTATGCACCGGAAATTGGTAAGCTAAAGGCCAGGCCAGAGGTGAGAGGCTGATGGTTTGTGAAAAATCAGCTATCGTCTGAGTACCTGTGGCGGTTGTCTCTTCCTGAGAAATTGATAAAGCCATTTCTACCCATTCATAATGAGCGAGCTCGAGCATAAAGGGGTAATCATCTGCGATGGTCTCTCTTTCATTTTGCAGATAAGCGATAAACTCTTCAGGAATTTCCGAAAAATAGGGGGTGGTGCTAGGGTGATGGGCAAAAAAATCCTGTGCCAGCCGTTGCCATTGGTTGTCGTTGAAAATCTTGCGTAATACTGGAAAGTTACTGGATAAAAAGCTTTCTACATTATTAAAAAATAATGATCGATACATCTGCATCCGTTCTGGCTTAACGTCTTCCGGACAGGGGAATGCGGCGGGGTCGCGGATGTAATTGGAAAATTCAGCCTGTTTCGCTTTAAAGTCTACGCTATGCGGAAAGTTGCTCATTTTGTCTGTGCCAAGCCTGTTGAATAGATTGAATGGTGCTCACTTCACGCTGTAATTCTGCAATATCGGGTATATTAAAGTCTCTTTCCAGTAGGGTCGGAAATACACCATAAAGCTGATAGGCTTTGCTCAGTAATTTCCAGACAGGGTCGATGACTTCAGCTCCATGTGTATCAACCAGAAAATCATCTGCTTCTACATAGTGGCCAGCTATATGTGCATAACTGATACGTTCGGCAGGAATGGCCTGGAGAAACTCTTCCGCATTGTAGCCATGATTGACGCTGTTCACATAGATGTTGTTGAGGTCTAACAATACATCACAGTCTGCCTCGGCGATAACGGCATTGAAAAATTCAATTTCAGGCATTTCCTGCCCGGGGGCGGCATAGTAGGAGACGTTTTCAATCGCTATTTTTTGTTCCAGAATATCCTGTACTCGCTGAATACGCTTTGCGACGTGATGTACGGCTTCTTCTGTAAAAGGAATAGGCATTAGATCGTAAAGATGTCCTGCGTGGCTACAGTAGCTTAGGTGTTCGCTATAAAATTTGATTTTATGCGCGCGCATAAAGTCTTTTAAATTGCGTACAAATTCTTCGTCCAGTGGATCTGTGCTACCAATAGATAGGGATAAACCATGACAGACAAAAGAGTAGCGTTCGGTCATGGCGTTAAATTGCTGACCGAGCTTTCCGCCTAGTGTCATCCAGTTTTCAGGAGCAATCTCATAAAAGCTGACATTGTCTAAGGGTGTTGCCAGTGCTTGTTCAATAAAGGAGCGGCGCAAACCAAGGCCTGCGTCATGAACAAGGTTTTGTGTGTGTCGCATGATGTTCCTTTATTGTTATGGGTTAAATTGCTGACGAAAACTACAGTAGGGAGCGGTTTTAGCTCGCCAATATTCAAAACAAGGATAAGAGTTGGCTAAAGCCGAACCTATATCCCAGGTCCATATTTAGTTGTGGATATAGAGTGCTAGCCTTTGGTTTCTAGGGGCTTATAAAAAACATTAGCTTCACTCATAGGTTAAGTGGGTGTTTTTTATAAGTCCATTAAGAGCCAAAGGGTGGCGTTCTAAGTCGGCGCTCTAAGTGCGGATTTGAGTATATGATGGTTTAAAATTATAGCCTTTCCTGTTTTAAAAAGGCAGGCTTATTTGTTGCATTGTTTATGTGTTAAAATATTCGGTTAATTATTTAATTAGTGATCATCGTTTTCGTATAACTCATGCAAAGTCAATTTAACACCGATAATTTAAGAATTCGAGAGACCAAAGAGGTTATGGCGCCGGTACAGGCTCATGAAGAGTTGCCGTTAACTGAATTAACCGCTAAAACTACTGCCGAGGCTCGCGCAGCTGTGCATGATATTTTAATGGACCAGGATGATCGTTTGTTGGTAATCGTTGGGCCTTGCTCTATTCATGATACCAAAGCAGCCCTTGAATATGCACAAAAGTTAAAAGCGCTGAAAGATGAGTTACAGCAGGATCTGCATATTGTTATGCGCGTTTACTTTGAGAAGCCTCGTACTACGGTGGGCTGGAAAGGGTTGATTAATGATCCGGATATAGATGATAGCTTTAATATCAATAAAGGCCTGCGCATTGCGCGCAAATTATTACTGGATCTGAATGCTTTGGGTATACCCGCAGCCACCGAATATCTGGATTTAATTACCCCGCAGTATTTTTCTGATTTGATAGCCTGGGGAGCAATAGGCGCAAGAACTACCGAAAGTCAATGTCATAGAGAACTGGCTTCTGGCTTATCCTGTCCTGTTGGCTTTAAAAATGCCACCGATGGCACGATTGCGATTGCCAATGACGCTATTAATGCAGCGATGCGCCCGCATCATTTCTTGTCGGTTACCAGAGCAGGGCATTCGGCAATATTTTCCACCACGGGTAATGAAGATGCACACATCATTTTACGTGGCGGCAGCGATGGCCCTAATTATGATGCAGTCAGTGTCGATCAGGTCGCTCAAAGCATGCAAAAGGCAGATTTAAAAGCTAATATCATGATTGATTTGAGTCATGCCAATAGTTTAAAGCAATGTCAGCGTCAGTTACTGGTTGCTGAGGATGTTGCTGAACAAATAGCCGGTGGTGATCAGCGTATTATGGGCGTTATGATTGAAAGCCATCTAAAATCCGGGCGACAAGATGTGGTGCCAGGGCAGCCACTGGTTTATGGGCAAAGCATTACCGACGGCTGTATAGACTGGGCTGATACGGAGATTTTGCTTAAGGATTTAGCGCTTGCGGTACAAAAAAGAAGAACTGTAAAAAACTAACAGGAACCAAAGAATGAATGTTTATGTAAATGGCGAAACTAGGCGATATGCCGAAGATATTAACGTGGCGGATATTGTTAGCGAACTGGGTTTAGCCAATAAGCGTATTGCCGTTGAATTGAACAAAGAAATTTTACCCTTTGATCAATACGCTGTAACCAGTGTTAAAGCTGAAGATAAACTTGAAGTTGTCCAGGCAATAGGTGGAGGGCAGGAAGATAGTTTTACCGTCGCTGGTCAACAATATAAGTCACGCTTATTAGTCGGTACGGGTAAATACAAGGATATGCAGGAAACTCGCCTAGCGATTGAGGCGAGTGGAGCAGAGATTGTTACGGTAGCGATAAGACGCACGAATATTGGTCAAAATCCTAATGAGGAAAATTTATTAGATGTTATTTCACCTGATAAATATACGATTTTACCTAACACAGCAGGTTGCTTTACGGCTGATGATGCAGTCAGGACTTGTCGTTTGGCGCGTGAATTATTGCACGGGCATAAACTGGTTAAACTGGAGGTTCTGGCGGATCAGAAAACCTTATTACCCGAGATCGTTCAGACCCTGGCGGCGGCAGAGATATTGGTTAAAGATGGCTTTGATGTCATGGTTTATACTAACGATGACCCTATTATTGCTAAGCGCCTGGAAGAGATAGGCTGTGTTGCAGTTATGCCACTTGCAGCCCCGATTGGTTCGGGTCTGGGTGTGCAAAATCCCTATAATATTCTGACCATTGTTGAGAATGCTAATGTCCCTATTTTAGTGGATGCGGGTGTTGGTACGGCATCGGATGCTGCTATCGCAATGGAGTTGGGTTGCGCTGGCGTATTAATGAATACGGCGATTGCTGACGCACAAAACCCAGTATTAATGGCGTCGGCAATGAAAAAAGGGATCCAGGCAGGGCGGGAAGCCTTTTTGGCCGGGCGTATACCCAGGAAGCGCTTTGCATCAGCTTCTTCACCCTTAGATGGCCTGATTGGGTAAACGTTTTGGCCACACTGGAAAACGGGCAGGATGCTCCAAGAATAAAGAGCTTTATTCGCCGCATTGGGCGAATGACAGACGCGCAGAGACTGGCGCTGGATACGCTTTGGGAAAAATACTGCCTGAATCATCAACAGCCCTGTAATTTTGTAGCAGTTTTTGGGCGCCGCGCGCCTGTCGTTCTGGAAATAGGCTTCGGGAATGGTGAGAGCCTAGCGCAAACAGCGGCAGCTAATCCCGATAAAGATTATATCGGCATCGAGGTGCATAAGCCTGGTGTCGGTAATTTATTAGCGCAACTGGAAAGGCAAGACATTACTAATGTTAGAGTCTTTTACCATGATGCAATAGAAGTTTTAGAGAGCTGTATTCCAGCGCATGGCTTATCTGCTGTACATTTATTTTTTCCAGATCCCTGGCATAAAAGAAAGCACCATAAAAGGCGTATTGTACGCCCCAGCTTTGTGCATTTAATAGCGCAGAAACTGGTTGCAGGAGGATATTTCCATGCGGCAACCGACTGGCAACATTATGCCCAGCATATGTTGAAAATTTTGGCAGTGGCTGATCAATTTACTAATCAAAGTAGCGATCAAAGTTATTGCCCAAGACCGGACTATCGGCCCTTAACAAAATTTGAACAAAGAGGTTTGCGTCTGGGGCACGGTGTCTGGGATTTGATTTTTATGCGGCGTTAAGTAATTTACAGTTGTTAGGCTACAATTTACTAAAACTAAATTAAACAGTTTTTTGCTTAATTTAATAGCAGTGATAAAGGCAAGAGAAGTATGGGATTTAAAGCGCAGTTACATGAATATGTTCAATGGCGAGATGAAGTGGCCAAGGCTATTGAAATGTATCGTGACTGGTGTGATCGCCATGACCTAAAGGAGGTGCATCATAGTGTGGCTTTGTTAAGGATACTTGACGCCCTAAAAAACGAGCGTATTACACTAGCGTTTACTGCTGAATTTTCGCGTGATAAAGCTGAATTAATCAATGCCCTGTTTTTTGCTGAAATGGGATTCAGGCTTTTGCCTGCAACGACAGACCATACGATGATGTGTCCAGCAGAATTGTTTTATGACGCTGCAGACCTCAATTACTTACGCCTGCTGGATATAGAAACCCGAATTGAAGAAACTTCGTTGATGGAGTTTCGGAAAAATTCTGTTAACTGGAAGCAAATTGAGCTGGATTTTACTTCACCTGCACAAATGCAGAAAGCATTAGCATAATTGCTTGCGGTTAAAAAAGTGTCCCAAGAACATGCTCAGAATTTGGGCTTGTGGAATGAAATTGAGATTAACGGGCTGGGCTTACTGGATGCAGAAGAAATAGAGGTTCCTTGTTGGCATCAACCTCTCACATCCTTTATTAAAGCAAGGCTTATGCATTCTAGATGCGCCAAGTCTAAGCACTTTGAGAGTCGAACCTGAATTAACCTTGAATATATTACCCGGCGCAGAGGCTATTATTTTTGTTCTTGCCACGGATAGAGGTGTAATCAAAAGTGGTTTTAAAGTATGGCGAAACTATATTACTACCGCTTTAGGTCGGGTTAAGGTAGAGTTTGCTGTTGTCATGAATAAAATTGATACCCTATGGGATGATCTAGAGGGTGATGCAGAGTATGATGCTTCAGTTGTAGAGCACGTTAGCAAAGTGGTTGAGCTGTTAGACCTTGATGAGCCACTGGTTTTCCCAATTTCTGCCAAACAAGCATTAGTCGCTAAAATTAAGTCGGATGCAGATTTACTGAAAAAAAGTCGTTTAGCTAGTCTAGAGTCATATTTGTCGAATAATGTTTTGCTTCATCGGCGCAAGGTATTGAAACAAGCAGTAACAAATAATATAGGATTGTTACTGAATGAATCTTTAGGTTTAAGCGAGGAAAAATATAAAAACGCATTAGAGCAACTGGATGAATTTAAGAAGGTAGATTGTGATAATGCCGAATTAATGAGTAAATTGTTGATTGAAACCCGTGAGCGTCAACAAAGCTATTTGCTTAATGTGGAAAATTTTCAATCTAGTCATCAGGTTTTTGTAGTGCAAGCCAAAGCCTTGGTAAATTCATTATCTAGAACAAAAGTTGATGCAGTAATACAAAATAGCAAAGATGAATTAACTAAAAGTCTTACTACTTATCGGTTGAAGCTGAAAATTCAAGCGTTATTTGATGATTTACGGGGTTTATTGCATGAGGCAGTTGAGACCAGCAATGAAACTCGAGATCTGATGAAAGAAATTCACAAGAAATTTGGTAATGAATATGGTTTTTCGAAGGATGAACCAAAATTATTCAGTATGAGTGAATATCAGTTTCAGTTAGAGCTCATATTAGAAGAAGGCGAGATTTTTCGATCCAGCACCAAGACAACCCTGACAAAGCAATCGGTTGTGGTAAAAAAACTTTATACCGTGATTATCTCTCGAGTTCGTGACGTATTTGATATGGCTCATCAAGATGCAAATCAATGGAGTAAGCGTGTTTTTGTACCTCTGGTAAAGCAAATCAAAGAGCATAAAAAGCAAATAGACAGTCGCTTGCATATGTTGCGCAAAATTAGCGGATCTAAAGAAGGTGTCGCTGAAAATATACAATTTCTTGAGGCGCAGCTAGTGTCTCTAGTAAAGCAGTACACAGAATTACAGAAGATTATTAGTGGGATTAAAATTGATGGCTATACTAGTCATTAAGCGGGCAATAATGCTTGCAAGGTATTATCCATGGTCACTCGTAGCAAATTAACATAGCTGGAGTAGGTGCGTTACCCTCCCTTATTCCGCAGGCTATTTATAGTCAATCTGTATTTTATTTAGCACATTAAACAGGAGTGCTTTGTGCATATTCATATTTTAGGTATTTGCGGTACATTTATGGGTGGGCTTGCCTTGATTGCAAGAGAACTAGGGCATACGGTCAGTGGTTCCGATCAAAATGTCTACCCCCCTATGAGTACGCAATTAGCTGAGCAAGGCATACAGTTAATGCAGGGCTATAAGGCTGAAAACCTCGATAGCAAGCCCGATCTGGTGGTGATTGGCAATGCCATGTCGCGCGGTAATCCAGAAGTCGAAGCGGTTTTAAATCAGGGATTAAAATATACTTCTGGCCCGCAGTGGCTAGCTGACTATGTATTGCAGGATAAATGGGTTTTAGCCGTTGCAGGTACCCATGGCAAGACCACCACCAGTGGTATGCTGGCCTGGATTCTGGAACAGCAGGATTTTAAACCAGGCTTTTTAATTGGTGGAATCCCGATGAATTTTGGCATTTCGGCACGTTTAGGGGAGACCAATTTTTTTGTTATTGAAGCAGATGAGTATGATTCTGCATTTTTTGATAAGCGCTCCAAGTTTGTGCATTATCGCCCACGCACAGCGGTGTTAAATAATCTGGAATTTGATCATGCCGATATTTTTGATGATCTAGCCGCTATTCAGCGCCAGTTTCATCACCTGGTTAGAACTATCCCCGGTGAGGGGCTTATTATTTGCCCCGAAGCAGATAAAAATATTCAAGATACTTTGGGTATGGGCTGCTGGACGCCTGTGCAGCAAACTGCAATTAATCAGGCTGCCGCGTGGCAGGCGCAACTGCTTAAAGAAGATGGTAGTCAATTCAGTGTTATCTTTGACCAGGAAGTGCAAGGAGAGGTGGAATGGCAATTGACGGGCTTGCATAATGTCTACAATGCTCTGGCTGCGATTGCAGCGGCGCGGCATATCGGCATATTGCCCAGTGCTGCCATTGCGGCCTTAGAGCAATTTAAAAGCGTGAAGCGGCGCATGGAAGTGATTGCGCAAGTAAAGGGAGTAACGATCTATGATGACTTTGCCCACCACCCTACGGCGATCAAGATGACTCTGGAAGGCTTGCGTAAACACGTCGGGTCGGAAAAAATCATTGCTGTGCTAGAGCCACGCTCAAATACCATGCGTATGGGCGTACACCGTAAAGCACTTGCCGAGTCATTAGCGCTGGCAGATCACGCGCTTATTTATCAGCCCGAAGATCTGGGTTGGGATTTAAGCGAACTCAAAGATTATGCCGAAAATATTCAGTTGTGCAGTTCGATTGATGTCATCATCAGTAAGCTAGCTTCCGAAGTCCAGCCAGATAGTCATTTTTTAATGATGAGTAATGGTGGTTTTGGTGGTATTTATCAGCGCTTAAAAGAGGAGCTTTAAGCTTAAGTCTTAGGCTACTCATGTCATTGTCCCATCGGTGCTTAAAGCTTACAGGAATACTTGACCATTACAGTGCATGCTGACCCTTTTGTGAGGCTTCGCGTCACAAAACTCGTATGTTTCTGTATGACTCTAACAAAGACTGAATAAACCTGATATTTATAAGGCATGTCATAAAGCTGTCATATTTTCTGTAGATAATAGTTAAATATTAATTTGAAAATGTGAGTTTAAAATGAGAATGACTTCTAAGGTGAAATCTTTTGTCACTGCCGCCGGGTTTGTTTCGGTAAGCCTGCTATCTAATTCTGTACTGGCTGTGCAAACTGTTGACCCTGGTCTTGCTCAATATAAAAAAGAAAGTGGTGTTGCCGGTAACCTATCCAGTGTCGGTTCTGATACTTTAGCAAACCTGATGACCTTATGGGCTGAGTCATTCAAGCGCTATTATCCCAATATTAATATTCAGATTCAGGCGGCAGGATCCTCTACAGCGCCACCTGCTTTAACAGAAGCGACAGCCAATATCGGCCCGATGAGTCGTAAAATGAAAGACAAGGAACTGGATGCTTTTGAAAAAAAGTATGGCTATAAACCCACCGCTGTCCCCGTTGCGATAGATGCTTTAGCGGTTTATGTGAACAAAGATAATCCCATCGAAGGCATGACGATTGCCCAGGTTGATGCAATCATGTCGTCAACACGTAAATGTGGCTATCCAACCGATATCGCTACCTGGGGTGATGCGGGCTTAACTGACTCCTGGGCGAATAAAAGTATTCAGTTATACGGACGTAACTCAGTATCAGGCACTTACGGATATTTCAAGAAAAAAGCGCTCTGTAAGGGTGACTTCAAAAATAATGTTAATGAACAGCCTGGTTCGGCATCAGTCGTGCAATCAGTTTCGACATCATTAAATGGTATTGGTTATTCTGGTATTGGTTATAAGACATCAGGTGTTAAAGCACTTGCTTTAACTAAAAAAGAAGGTTCGCCTTTTATTGCGGCGACCTCTGAAAACGCATTATCAGGTAAATACCCGTTAGCTCGTTTCTTATATGTTTACGTTAATAAGAAGCCTAATCAGCCTTTAGCGCCATTAGAAAGAGAATTTATCAAAATGGTACTGTCTAAAGAAGGTCAGCAGATTGTTATTAAAGACGGTTATATTCCTTTGCCAGCGACTGTAGTCGAGAAGAAACTGGTGGAACTGCAATAGTTTCTGGAGACTTTGGGGCATGGATAAGAATAAGGAAATAGGGATATTTAAGATAAGGATATTGTGTGGCAGGGATGCCTTCTACACAGTTTTTCGAGCCCTGCTATTTGCTATGTGAATTTGATGCGGGGTGTCGAGAAAAAAACTAAAAGCCGGGATTCATGATAAATGGGTCGTGGTTTTTTTGACTAGAGCATGTCACATTTTTGTCATATAAGGATTGTACAATAATAGATTAATTCGTGAATCATGCAATAATCCTTATTTATGACAGCATCTAGAATTCAGGTAAGTGCCGCTTATCAAAAGTGGCGCAAGATAAAAGACCAGTTAGCCCGTTATGGTATTGTTACAGGCGGTCTGGGTGTTATTGTCGCCATAGGCTTGATATTCTTTTATTTGATGTATGTGGTTTATCCGCTATTTGTTTCTGCAGAGGCGCATGAGCTAGCCCGGTATCAAGTACCAGAAGCATCAGCCGGAAAAACTCTGTTCTTAATTAGCGAAGAGCAAAATGAAGTTGCAGTGCGTTTTACCGATCAAGGCAAGGCTGTTTTTTTTGCAGTCGATTCCGGTGCGGTGCTTAAAACCGAGTCGGTGGGTGTGCCTGATGGTGTGGCTATAACCAGTTTTACTGTAGGTTCGCCCGCGCAAGGATTTGTCGTATACGGACTGGATAATGGCGGTGTGATTGTGGTCAGGCACAGATATCGCATCACCTACCCGAATGATAAGCGCTTAATTACACCTCAATTAAAATTTCCTTTAGGTAGAGAGGCTTTGCAGATTGACCCGCAAGGGCAGGCAATTATCAATATTGCTTTTAGGTCTAATGAATCGGGCTCAACCTTTGCCGCAAGAACGGCAGATCAGCGGGTTTTATTAACTAATTTCTCTAAAGAAGAATCTCTTTTTGCTGATGATGACAGTTTTGAGCGTATTGACGCTACATTAGATGTTAATGCTGAAAAGCTAGCATATCTGTTGTTAGACAAAGAACAGCGTAACTTGTACCTGTCAACTCAGGATGGCGATTTAAGCCTGTTTAATATCAGTGATAAACAGCATCCAGTTCTGGTCCAGCATACGCAGATTATGAATGTTGGTGAACAACTGACCAGCCTGGTTTTTTTAACCGGTGAGTTATCATTACTGGCAGGCGACAATAAAGGCTTTGTTAGTCAATGGAGTCTGGTGCGAGATGCCATGAATCATTACTCTTTGCAAAAATTGCGTGTCTTTAAGGTCTCCGAGCTACCGGTGATGGCAATTGCTGCTGAACAGCGGCGCAAGGGGTTTATGGCCATTGATGCAGACGGTGTTGCAGGGGTTTATCATTCGACGGCAGAAAGGCAATTACTGACCGAGAAAGTGACCTCGGCAGTGCCCGAATTATTGGTGATTGCACCCAGAGCCAATGCCTTTCTGTTAGAAGATAGCGAGGGCATGATCGAAGTCTGGGCTATTGATAATGAGCACCCGGAAGTCTCGATAAAATCGATCTGGCAGGAAGTCTGGTATGAAAGCTATCCACAACCTGATTATATCTGGCAGTCCTCGTCTTCAAGTAATGACTTTGAGCCTAAATATAGCTTGACGCCACTCGTTTTTGGAACGTTAAAAGCCGCTTTTTATGCCATGTTACTCGCTGTTCCATTGGCTATTATGGGCGCGATTTATACCGCTTATTTTATGGCCGCGCCTTTGCGCAGAGTGGTCAAGCCTAGTATTGAAATTATGGAAGCGCTACCTACCGTTATTCTGGGGTTTCTGGCGGGACTTTGGCTGGCTCCTTTTATTGAGGAGCATTTAATGGCGGTGTTTAGTATTACCTTGGTGTTGCCTGTCGCTGTGTTGCTGTTTGCGTTTGCCTGGCAATTTTTGCCAGAGAAATTACGCTTAAAAGTCCCTGAGGGTTATGATGCTGCCCTATTAATTCCGGTGATTTTACTGGCAACGTTATTTGCATATAAGATCAGTGCTCCGTTAGAAATGCTGTTATTTAACGGTAATATTATAGGTTGGTTTAATAATGAGTTAGGCATAGGCTACGATCAGCGTAACTCACTGGTCGTAGGAATCGCCATGGGTTTTGCAGTGATCCCAACGATTTTCTCAATTACTGAAGATGCTATTTTCAGTGTGCCCAAACATTTAAGTGTCGGTTCTTTAGCCCTGGGTGCAACACCTTGGCAAACCATGACCAGGGTAGTCATATTAACAGCCAGCCCAGGTATTTTTTCTGCGGTTATGATCGGCTTAGGGCGTGCTGTAGGCGAAACCATGATTGTCTTAATGGCTACGGGTAATACGCCGGTGATGGACTTAAGTGTGTTTCAGGGTATGCGTACCTTGTCCGCTAATATTGCGGTTGAAATGCCGGAGTCTGAAGTGGGTAGCACGCACTATCGCGTGTTATTCTTAGCGGCACTGGTATTGTTCAGTTTTACTTTTGTTTTTAATACACTGGCTGAATTAATACGTCAGCGGTTACGTGAGAAATATAGCTCATTATGATAATTGATTATAGAAGTACTATGTATAGGATATCGCTATGATTCGTGCATGGTTTAAAACTGGTGCGCCCTGGGTCTGGCTAAATGCTGCTGCTGTGAGCTTAAGTTTAATCATGGTGTTTGGTTTATTGGTTTTAATCGCTGTACGTGGGCTAGGGCATTTCTGGCCTGCACAAGTCGCCGCATTTGAATATGTGGAAAAAGGCAGCAAGCAGGCGAGCACCGTTATCGGTGAAATAGTCGAGCAGCAAGTCCTTAAACCTGAGCTTGCAAAGGCGGCTGGTTATACGCCTGAGCAGGCAGCACAAGGCTTAACACAGTATTTGGTAAAAACAGGCAATAGAGATATTAGTGGTATGGATTTTCGCTGGTTGCTGGGTAAGGATATAAAGCAAACAGATTATCCTGAAAATTTAATGGTAATGGAACGCCGTGAATGGGGGAATTTCTACGGGTACTTACAAAGCATTAAGCAAGATGGCACAGTTGTTGCGCAAGGGACAGGGGCCTGGGTTTCTCTGGATGCCCGTATGCAGCGGACACTGGATATATTTGCGCAAATTAAAGATATAGAAAAACATGATATTGGTGCCATCAATTATCAACTGGAACGATTACGTCTAAAACAACGAAAATTTGAATTAGAAGACAAGCTTGATGCGCAGGCAAAACGAAGCATAGCCGCTGAGAAAGCAGGGTTTGAAAAAAAGTATCAAGCCCTACAGGCTAATTTAGCAGCACTTAATCAGAAAATTAGGCGTGATAGCCTAGTGGCTAAAGCAGCTAATGGGCAGGAAGTAGAGATAGCGCTGGAAAAAGTAGTGCTTTATTATCAGCCGAATGCGATGAATGTTGTGCAGAAAATAGGGCATTATTTTAGTAAAGTCTGGGAGTTTTTAAGTGATGATCCGCGTGAGGCCAATACCGAAGGCGGGGTTTTTCCTGCAATTTTTGGTACGGTAATGATGGTGATGATTATGGCCGTTATCGTCACTCCTTTGGGTGTGATTGCCGCCGTGTATATGCGTGAATATGCTAAGCAAGGCGTTATGACGCGAATTATTCGTATTGCAGTCAATAACCTGGCAGGTGTGCCGTCTATTGTGTATGGTATTTTTGGCCTGGGTTTCTTTGTTTATATTCTGGGTGGCAATATAGATGCTCTGTTTTTTCCGGAAGCCTTGCCAGCTCCTACTTATGGAACCCCTGGGATGTTGTGGGCATCATTGACTCTGGCATTATTGACCTTGCCTGTGGTGATTGTTTCTACCGAAGAAGGTTTATCGCGTATTCCTAAATCTATACGCGAAGGCAGCCTGGCTTTAGGCGCAACCAAGGCAGAAACCTTATGGCGCACAGTATTGCCGATGGCTAGCCCTGCCATGATGACAGGTTTGATTTTAGCTGTCGCCAGAGCAGCAGGTGAGGTTGCTCCGTTAATGTTAGTCGGGGTTGTAAAATTAGCACCCACACTGCCCATGGACGGTAACTTTCCCTTTATGCACCTGGATAGAAAATTTATGCATCTGGGTTTTCATATTTATGATGTTGGTTTTCAGAGCCCTAATGTCGAGGCGGCAAGGCCTTTGGTATATGCGACGGCTTTATTGTTAGTGATGGTTATTATCGGCTTGAATTTATTTGCTGTCAGTATAAGAAACCGATTAAGAGAAAAATATAGAGCGTTAGAAAATTAATAAGGAGTGAGGGTATTATTACACCCTTGCTCCTAAACTTATTAGGCTTGTTTATCACCATGAAGAACATGAAGGGTAGAATTTTTATCATTTGTCGAATAAGCTGATTGAGTAGTGGTTGAAAGTGAATAAGGCTTTCTTCATGCCCTTCATGCCCTTCATGGCACAAATAATTATTTAAATATAGTAAACGAGTAAGCCTATGAGTACCGAACCTACACGTACACATGCCATTGATATGAGTGCGATAGCACAACCCAGAGTGGCGAATACACCAGCGGGTAAAACCAGTATCGATATTCAGAACTTAAATCTGTTTTACGCTGATAAACAAGCGTTACACAATATTAATATGCAGATACCTGAAAAACAGGTGACCGCATATATAGGTCCGAGTGGTTGTGGGAAATCGACTTTGCTACGCTGTATTAACCGCATGAATGATTTAGTCGATAGCGCCAGAATCGAAGGTAATATCAGTATTGAAGGTGCAGATATCTATCGCCCCGGTGTTGATGTCGCTGAATTGCGCCGTCATGTCGGTATGGTATTTCAAAAGCCTAATCCTTTTCCTAAATCCATTTACGAAAACGTCGCTTATGGCTTGCGTATACAAGGCGTTAATGAGCGCAGAATTCTGGATGAGGCAGTAGAAAAATCATTGCGTGGCGCGGCGATATGGGATGAAGTAAAAGACCGCTTGCAGGATAACGCCTTGGGCTTGTCGGGCGGGCAGCAACAACGCCTGGTGATTGCGCGCGCAATTGCGATTGAACCGAGCATTTTATTGCTGGATGAGCCTTCATCTGCACTGGATCCGATTTCTTCCTTAAAAATTGAAGAACTGATCAATGAATTAAAAGAAACTTATACGATCGTTATTGTTACGCATAATATGCAACAGGCGGCGCGTGTCTCGGATTTTACCGCATTTATGTATATGGGTGATTTAATCGAATTTGACGAGACCAATACCATATTCACTAACCCTGCAAAGAAGCAAACTGAAGATTATATTACTGGACGCTACGGATAAATTACTATGGAAAAACAACATATAGGGAAACATATTTCTCATCAATTCAACGAAGACATTGAGAGTATTCGCAACAAAGTTCTGGTCATGGGCGGGCTGGTTGAGCAGCAAACAATCGATGCTGTTGAGGCCGTTACCCAGGGTAATATAGAGTTAGCCGAACAGGTCGTACAGAGTGATAAAACAGTTAATGCTCTGGAGCAGGAGATTGATGAGGACTGTTTGTTGATTATCGCTAAAAGGCAACCGGCTGCATTTGATTTGCGTTTATTAATTGGTGTTTCCAAGACTATTACTGACCTGGAACGCATTGGCGATCAGGCTGCACGTATTGCAGGAATGGCGTTTAAACTCGAAGAGAGTAACCGGGGAGCGTCGGATTACAGCGAATTGAAACACTTATCGGTACTGGTGAGAAATATTTTACATGATGCACTGGATGCTTTTGCCCGTTTAGATATTGAAAGCTCGGTTGAAATTTTGACTCGGGATAAAGAAATCGACCAGGAATATGTCAGTGTCTTTCGCCAGTTAACCCTGTCCATGATGGAAGATAATCGTAATATAAAGCGAGCATTAAATATTATGATCGCCATTCGTTCTCTGGAGCGGATCGGTGATCATGCCTGTAATGTTTGTGATTATGTAATTTATGCGGTTAAAGGTGAAGATGTGCGACATATGGAGCAAGATGAAATCAAGCGGGCGGTTTTAGGTAAGTAGGTTTTAGCCCCCTTAAGAACTTGACGCTAGTAGAAAGCGCTTGTTTCGTGATTTTCGAATATTTCGTGGTTTGTTTTTTAATATTACCTAGCCCTTGATTCGAGGCTATTCCTTAGCAATCTTTACTATATAATATAGCCATTCTAAATACTCTATTGACTAGGCTATGGATAAATTAACAGGAATGAAGGTATTTGTCAGCGTTGCCAGAGCGGGAAGCTTTGTCGGCGGCGCGAACGAAATGTCTATTTCCAGAGCGATGGCAACTAAACATATAGGTCAGCTGGAAAGCTACCTGGCGGCGCGTTTATTTAATCGTACTACGCGTAGCCTGAGTTTAACCGATGTGGGTGGTTCCTATCTACAACGTTGCCAGGCAGTTCTGGCTGAGATAGAGGAAATGGAGGGTGCCGTTACCCAGTTGCATACCAACCCCAGAGGAAAGCTAAAAATCAGCGCGCCGAATGTGATTGGTTCTTTATATGTCGCGCCCGCTATTGCGGAGTTTCTAAACTTGCATAAAGATTTATCTGTTAATCTGATGTTGCAAAGTAGTTTTGGCGACCTGGTGGATGAAGGAATTGATATTGCAATAGTCTTTGGTGACCTGAAAGATACCAGTCTGGTCGCTAAGAAAATAGCTAGCTCACCGCTGGTAGTCTGTGGCTCTAGTGGTTATTTTTCAGCTAATGGCATACCTCAGGTTCCTGAAGACCTGGCACAACACAGTTGTTTGGTGAATAATTCTCTTCCACCCAGAAATAAATGGCGCTTTAAAGGGCCGGATGGAAGAACGGAGGTGTCAGTGTCGGGACGTATGGAGGCTAATGCGGCTGACCCTATTCGTATTGCCGCAAAAAAAGACCTGGGTTTGGTGATGTTGCCTGAATATATTGTTGCTAGAGATATAGAAAAAGGACACTTGCGGGTTATCATGCAGGATTATGCTTGTGAACCCATGGAAGTTCATGCAGTCTATCCACATCGTAAATATGTATCTGCTAAAGTGCGCACATTTCTGGTTTTTCTTGAAGAATGGATAAGAACGCGCTCAGCCTTTAATGGATAAGCAGCTAAGCTATAAATGGGATAAGGTTTATCAATCTGATGCGAGCAGCCCGGGAGAGCCTGTAGCCGTCTTATCTGGCAACCTATTTTTATTGCCACAAAAAGGCACGGCTCTGGATTTAGCGAGTGGCTTAGGTGCAAATGCGCTGATTTTGGCTAAGCAGGGATTGACGACACAAGCGTGGGATATTTCAGCTATTGCTCTAGGCAGATTACAGCAGCAAGCAGATGCTCACGCCTTGCCTATTAACACTTTCACCCGAGAAATTACCCCAGATAGTTTTGCTTCTTGCTGTTTTGATGTGGTTGTTGTTAGTCGATTTCTTGACCGTTCGATTTGTAATGCGATAATGGAGAGTTTAAAGCCGAATGGATTGCTTTTTTATCAAACCTATACACAGGATAAAACCTCAGGTCTAGGGCCTAAAAACCCACGTTTTTTACTGGCAGAAAATGAATTGCTACAGCTATTTTCGCCATTAAAGCGGGTTTATTATCGAGAAAATTCAGGGCTGGGTATGATTCAGCAAGGGCTGAGAAATGAAGCGCAGTTTATCGGGCAAAAGAGATTAGTGAATAGTTTAAGTAAATGATAGAAAATTTAACACCGCAACAATCATGGGATTTAATGCAGGCCAATTCATCGGCTGTCATGATTGATGTACGCACCAAGGTAGAGCATGATTTTGTTGGGCATCCTGTTAATGCAGTGCATGTGCCCTGGAAAGAAGCGCCTGACTGGCAGGTTAATCCTGATTTTGTAGAGCAAGTAAAACAAGCGGTGGGTGATAATTCCTGCCGTGTCCTGTTGTTATGTCGTAGTGGTTCACGCTCAGTAGTGGCTGCGGAAGTCTTGCAGGAAGCAGGGTTTAGACATGTAGTCAACGTCGTTGAAGGCTTTGAAGGCGAGCTGGATGTGCATAAGCACCGTGGTAATCTGGGTGGCTGGCGCAATGCTCGTTTGCCATGGGAGCAATCATAAGCTACGTCTAAGTTGTATAAGCGATACCAAGAATTAAAAAACATCGATGTTTTCAACACTGAGAACATAACATCCATTAATACAGTATAAATAAAGTGATAGAAAAATTAAGAAATATAGCCATTATTGCTCACGTTGATCATGGTAAAACAACTCTAGTTGATAAATTATTAGAGCAGTCTGGCACGTTCTCAGAACATGAGCAGTTATCTGAGAGGATGATGGACTCTAATGATCTTGAAAAAGAGCGCGGTATTACCATTTTGGCAAAAAACACAGCTATAGACTGGAATGGCTATCATATTAATATTGTTGATACCCCAGGACATGCTGACTTCGGTGGTGAGGTTGAACGTGTTTTATCGATGGTTGATTCTGTTTTGTTATTGGTTGATGCCGTCGATGGCCCTATGCCACAAACGCGTTTTGTAACTAAAAAAGCATTTGCTTTGGGTCTAAAGCCGATAGTGGTTATTAATAAAGTTGATCGCCCTGGGGCTCGACCTGACTGGGTTGTCGATCAGACCTTTGACTTATTTGATAATTTAGGTGCAACGGATGAGCAGTTAGATTTTCCTATCGTGTATGCCTCAGCTATAAATGGATATGCAGGTCTGGAAGCAGATGTATCCGGTGGTGATATGACGCCATTATTTGAAACCGTAGTGGAAAAAGTTGCTCCACCGGCTGTCGATATTGATGGGCCATTTCAAATGCAGGTGATCAGTCTGGATTACAATTCCTATGTCGGTATTATAGGTGTGGGACGTATTCAGCGCGGTTCAGTAAAGCGCAACATGCAATTAACATTAATTGATATTGAAGGCAAAACGCGTAGTGGCCGGATGCTGAAATTATATGGCTTTGATGGTCTGGAACGGGTTGAAGTGGAATCAGCAGGTGCCGGCGATATTATCGCTTTCTGTGGTATTGAAAATCTGCAGATTTCAGAAACACTGTGCGATCCTGATAATATTGAAGCCTTACCTGCATTATCAATTGACGAGCCAACAGTTAGCATGACTTTTCAGGTGAATAACTCACCGTTTGCCGGTAAAGAAGGAAAATTTATTACCACACGCCAGATTAGTGATCGTTTAGATAAGGAATTACAGCATAATGTCGCTTTACGTGTAGATCCAACTGACGATCCTGATAAATTTAAAGTTTCGGGTCGGGGTGAATTGCATTTATCGGTACTAATCGAGAACATGCGTCGGGAAGGCTTTGAAATGGGTGTTTCCCGTCCTGAAGTGATTATCAAGGAAGTTGATGGCGTTAAATCCGAGCCTTATGAGTATGTAACGATTGAGGTGGAAGAACAGCATCAAGGTACGATCATGGAGAAATTAGGTGATCGTAAAGGTGACCTGAAAGATATGGTGCCCGATGGTAAAGGACGTATTCGTCTGGAATATATAGTTCCCTCGCGTGGATTACTAGGTTTTCAAACTGAATTCTTAACATCAACCTCAGGCTCCGGCTTGTTCTACCATGTGTTTGATCATTATGGTCCGGTAAAAGAAGGCAGTGTTGGCCTGCGTGTTCGTGGCGTATTGGTTTCTATGGCAAAAGGCAAGGCGGTTGATTATTCTTTGCATCCGCTACAGGCTCGTGGTGAGTTGTTAGTGGTCAATGGGGATGAAATATACGAAGGGCAATTAGTGGGTATTCATTCCCGCACTAATGACTTAGTGGTAAATCCAACTAAACCTAAGCCATTAACGAACGTGCGTGCTTCGGGTACGGATGAAAGTTTAACCTGTGCCAAGATTCAAAAGATGACTCTAGAACAGGCTTTGGAATTTATCAGTGATGATGAATTGGTTGAAGTAACCCCTAAGTCAATTCGCTTACGTAAAATTTTATTGACCGAAGTCGACCGTAAGCGTTCGAAGTAATCATTCAGCTAACGGCGTTCCCACGCTCCGTGTGGGAACGCCGTTAGCGACGCATCCGCGTCGTATATAGGGCGCGGGAGCATCAACGGAGGCATTCCCACGCAGAGCGGGAACGATAACACATATGACAAATAGAATCGCAAGTGTTGAGCGCAACACACTGGAAACAAAAATCAGTGTCAGTATAGACCTGGATGGGACAGGTAAGGCGAAATTTGATACCGGTGTGCCTTTTTTAGAGCATATGCTGGATCAAATTGCGCGGCACGGTTTAATCGATATGGATATCGTTTGTAAAGGCGATTTACAGATTGATGACCATCATACGGTAGAGGATGTCGGCATTACGCTGGGCAAAGCATTTGCCCAGGCTTTGGGTGATAAAAAAGGCCTGTTTCGCTATGGTCATGCCTACGTCCCATTGGATGAAGCTTTGTCACGCGTTGTGGTGGATTTTTCAGGACGTCCGGGGCTGCATTATGAAGTTGAATTTAAGCGCGCAATGATCGGCAGCTTTGATGTCGATTTATTCCGTGAATTCTTCCAGGGCTTTGTTAATCATGCGGGTGTCAGCTTGCATATTGATAATTTGAAAGGTATCAATGCTCACCATGTTGCGGAAACTGTGTTTAAAGCCATGGGCCGCGCTGTACGTATGGCCATGACAGAAGACCCGCGTATGGCAGGGATTATGCCCTCTACAAAAGGTGTTTTGTAGCTGGGGAGTAGGCTTTAGCCTACATGGGGATTGAGTTGTGTAGGTTAGATCCGACACCCTGGTTCTCTGGGTTTACCTTTGGTTTTTAATATTTTTTAATCGACTTACTTACAAATTCAAATGTCTTCCGTAGCAGTTATAGATTATGGCATGGGCAATCTGCACTCCATTGCTAAAGCCCTGCAACACGCATCTCCCGAAGTTGATGTGCGTGTTGTCTCTGATAAACAATCCATCTTAGCCGCTGACCGCGTGGTATTTCCTGGTGTCGGTGCAATACGCGATTGTATGCATGCTGTGCAAGCCGCTGAACTCACTGAAGTGATTACTGAAGTGGCACAAAGCAAGCCATTGCTAGGGATTTGTCTCGGTATGCAGGCCTTGTTATCTACTAGCGAAGAAAATGGTGGAACTGATTGCTTAAACTTGATTCCAGGTAAAGTGATACATTTTGCAAAAGATATGCAGGATGTAGAAGGGCAAAAATTAAAAATTCCACATATGGGCTGGAATAAAGTGCAGCAAAATCAGCATTCATTGTGGCAGGATATAACGCAGGACAGCCGTTTCTACTTTGTGCATAGTTATTATGCACAGCCTGATGATGACGCTGCTATTGCAGCAACTACGGAATATCCACAGGCATTTACCTGTGCCATAGCAAAGGATAATGTCTTTGCCGTACAGTTTCACCCGGAAAAAAGTCAGACGGTGGGTTTGCAACTACTGAAAAACTTTTTACATTGGGATGGTCAGTCCTGATTTACATTATTCATATTTTTATAAAAATAGAGGCTTAAAAAATGTTGTTAATACCCGCCATTGACTTAAAAGACGGTAAATGTGTGCGCTTGCGGCAGGGCCGAATGGAAGATGATACGGTCTTTTCAGATAATCCGGTAGAAGTTGCTGGACGCTGGGTTGACGCTGGTGCCAGGCGTATACATCTGGTTGATTTAGACGGTGCATTTGCGGGGAAGCCTAGAAATGCTGATATTATTCATCAAATTGTCGAAGCCTATCCTGATGTGCCGGTGCAAATTGGTGGTGGCATACGCGATGAAGATACGATACAAGGCTATTTAGAAGCGGGTGTAAAGTACGTTATTATTGGCACTAAAGCGGTCAGAGAGCCACGTTTTGTGCGCGATATGGCGATTGAGTTTCCCGGGCATATCATTGTGGGTTTAGATGCAAAAGATGGCAAGGTAGCAATAGATGGCTGGTCCAAATTATCCAATCATGATGTTATCGACCTGGCGCAAAAATTTGAAGAGCATGGCGTTGAGTCTATTATTTATACTGATATTTCCCGCGATGGCATGATGCAAGGGGTTAATGTTGAAGCGACAGCAAAATTGGCACGCGCCATTAATATTCCGGTGATAGCTTCTGGAGGAATTACTAATATGGATGATATATATGCGCTGGGAGCTGTTGCTGATGATGGTATTATGGGCGCAATTACTGGGCGCGCCATCTATGAAGGTACGCTGGATTTTGCCGCGGCAGAAAAACTTGCCGAGTCATTTTCTTAAAGGTATGTCATGAGTTTAGCTAAGCGTATTATCCCATGTCTGGATGTTGATAATGGTCGGGTAGTAAAAGGCGTAAAATTTGTCGATATCCGTGATGCGGGTGATCCTGTTGAAGTCGCACGGCGTTATGACAGAGAAGGTGCGGATGAAATTACCTTTCTGGATATTACCGCTACGCATGATAATCGCGATACTATCGTGCATGTCGTCGAACAGGTAGCCAGTGAAGTTTTTATTCCGTTAACTGTCGGCGGTGGCATTAGAAAATTGGAAGATATACGTTGTATGCTAAATGCCGGTGCAGATAAAGTCGGTATTAATAGTGCCGCCGTATTTAATCCTGAATTTGTCAAACAAGCCGCCGAAAAATTTGGTTCACAATGTATTGTAGTCGCCATTGATGCTAAAAAAGTCAGCGCTACAGGTGAGTCTGATCGCTGGGAAATATTTACCCATGGTGGGCGTAAAGGGACGGGTATTGATGCCATAGAATGGGCAATTAAAATGGTCGACTATGGGGCAGGTGAGATATTATTAACCAGCATGGATAGAGATGGGACTAAAATTGGCTTTGATTTAGAACTAACACGAACAGTTAGTGAAGCGGTTTCTGTGCCAGTAATTGCCTCCGGAGGTGTCGGAAAATTAGCACATTTGGTAGATGGGGTAAAAGAAGGTAAAGCCGACGCGGTGTTAGCCGCAAGTATTTTTCATTTTGCAGAATATAGCGTGCAGGAAGCGAAAGAATATATGCAAGCCGAAGGCATAGAAGTTCGTCTAACATGAATGAGTTATGGCTAGATGAGATACGCTGGACGGAAGAGGGCTTAGTTCCGGTTATTGCCCAGCAGGCAGATACAGGGAAAGTTGTTATGTTTGCCTGGATGAACCGTGAATCGGTGGCGTTATCACAGGCAAGTGGCTATGCTGTTTATTGGTCACGCTCACGACAAAAATTATGGCGTAAAGGTGAGGAGTCGGGTAACAAGCAAAAAATTGTGTCTATTTCAGTGGATTGCGATGAAGATGTGTTGTTGCTGGAAATAGAGCAAGAAGGCGGGATTTCTTGTCATACCGGGCGAGAAAGCTGTTTTTATCGAACTCTGGAAAAGAATGTCTGGAAAGAAAACTCACCGGTTTTAAGAGATCCAGCCGAGATATATAAAAAATAAGATACATTGTAGAGCGGACTTTAGTTCGCTAATATTGCATTGATATAGGGTTAGCGGACCAAAGTCCGCATTACAGAGAGTAAGAATGAGTCAAGTGTTAACCGAATTAGCCACTGTTTTAGAACAGCGTAAGCAAGAAGCAGCGGATTCATCTTATGTGGCGAGTCTGTATGCTAAAGGCTTAGATAGCATTTTAAAGAAAATTGGTGAAGAAGCGACCGAGACAGTAATAGCGGCAAAAGATGGAAATAAAGAGCAAATCATTTATGAAATGGCAGATTTATGGTTTCATTGTATGGTATTACTTGCTGAGCAGGGCTTGCACCCGGATGATGTATTAAATGAATTACAGCGACGTTTTGGCTTGTCAGGGCTGGAAGAGAAAGCGCAACGTCAGAAATAATCACGAGAGGAATTATTATGGGAATCAGTGTAACTCAGTTATTAATTGTATTAGTTATTGTGATCGTTTTATTTGGCACTAAGCGCCTGCGTAATATGGGAGGCGACTTAGGTGGTGCGGTAAAAGGTTTTCGCTCGGCGATGAAAGATGGTGAAGAAGATAAAAACCTTGAAGACCAAGATGAAAATATTATAGACGCGGATGTCATCGATTCAGCTGAGGCGGACAAAAAGCAAGAACAAGATAAAGTCTAACCTATGTTTGATATTGGATTTTGGGAGCTTGGTTTAATCGGCTTGGTAAGTCTGCTGGTCATTGGGCCTGAAAAACTGCCTAAAGTTGCCCGTATTGCAGGTTTCTGGGTTGGTAAAACCCGGCATATGGTTACGTCAGTCAAAGAAGAAATAAAGGAAGAGCTGAAGGAAGAAGAATTAAGGCAATTATTGAAGGAGCAGCAGGCGAAGATTGATTCTATGACCAACAGTCTGGGTTTGAATGATCGGGTTGAACATTTTTTAGATGCTAAAGAACAGACGGATAAAGAAAAGCATGGCGGAGAATGAAGAGCAGGAACAGCCGCTAATCTCGCATCTGGTTGAGTTACGCAATCGCTTATTAAAAGTTGTATTGAGTGTCTTGCTGGTTTTTCTGGCAATGACCCCATTTGCAAATGAGATCTATAGTTTTTTGGCCAAACCGCTGATGCAATTTTTGCCAGAAGATACTTCTATGGTGGCTATTGATGTCGTCTCACCTTTCTTGACGCCGTTTAAACTGGTATTAGTTGCCTCAATATTTATTGCTATCCCGGTGATTTTGTACCAGTTTTGGGCTTTTGTCGCGCCTGGTCTCTATGCCCACGAGCGGCGCATGATTGCACCATTATTAATAGCCAGTACGCTGTTATTTGCATTGGGCATGGTATTTGCCTATTTTGTAGTATTTCCTTTAGTATTTGGTTTTTTGACATCGGCAGCTCCTGAAGGAGTGACAGTCATGACCGACATCGCCAAATACCTGGATTTCGTATTGACGATGTTCTTTGCGTTTGGCATGGCGTTTGAAGTGCCCATCGTGACCATAGTACTGGTATGGGTAGGTATTTTTACCCCACAGCAATTGGCAGAAAAACGTCCTTATATTATTGTTGGAGCATTTATTATAGGCATGTTTTTAACGCCGCCTGATGCTATTTCTCAGACCTTGTTAGCCGTTCCTATCTGGCTATTATTTGAAACCGGTCTACTATTTTCGCGTTTATTTGTCAGGAAAAGTGGTCAGCGACGTTTAGGTTCTGGCTAGGTACTATGGTGAGTTTAGCCCGTATGAAGTTAGCGCAATACGGGAAATAGTGCAGCTAAGTAAGATGTGGACAATAGTTCAACTCCGAATTCTAATTTGCATCGATCATGAAAAAACTTCTTATACTATTAATAACAGGCGTATTATTTGCGGTCGAGGCCTATCAGCAGCAAGATATTTCAGCGCCGGAAGATATACTCCAAGACTTTGAAACTACAAAAAAGGCCGCTACTGATAATATCGCTCTAAAACGGGCCTACAAGCAAGAGCAAAGCGATCTTCAGGTTCAAGGCTCAGGTATCGTGGTAAAATCTGTACGCGACGATCTAAAAGGCTCCAGACACCAAAAATTTATTCTACGGGTTGCCCCCGGATTAACAGTGCTCGTAGCACATAACATCGATCTAGCGCCTAAAATTGAAGACTTAAAAAAAGGCGCTACAGTCGAGTTTAACGGTGAATACGAATGGAATGCTAGGGGTGGCGTGATCCACTGGACGCATAAAAATCCTGGAAACTACCATGAATCAGGCTGGCTCAAACACAATGGTAGAACTTATCAATGACACCTAGGAAAACTATATTAATTACCGGAGCCGCCAAAAGGGTCGGCGCGCATTGTGTAAGATACTTGCATGAGCAGGGCGCAAATATCCTATTGCATTACCGCACTTCTGCTACAGCCGCCCAAGAACTAGCCGGTGAACTTAATCAGCAAAGACCAGATTCAGTACGAATTTTTCAGGCAGATCTGCTGGATATGCAAGAGTTACAATCGCTGGCTGAAATTGCTACACAGGCATGGGGAGGTATCGATGTATTAATAAATAATGCTTCGGCGTTCTATGCCACCGAACTGAGCGAAGTAACAGAAGGTCAATGGGATGAGTTACTCGGAAGTAATTTGAAATCCCCCTTTTTTTTAATTCAGGCGCTTTCACCAATATTAAAGAGTAAGCACGGGAGCGTGATAAATATCATCGATATTCATGCGGATAAGGGATTACCAGGCTTCCCTGTGTATAGTATTGCCAAAGCAGGTCTGGCTGCTTTAAGCAAAATTCTAGCCAAAGAACTAGCGCCAGAGATAAGAGTAAACGCCATAGCACCCGGAGCAATTTTATGGCCAGATCATCAAATGGGTGAACAGAAAAAGCTGGAAATTCAGGCTAAAGTAGCATTACAAAGCATGGGCAACCCGGATGAGATTGCCAAAGCAATAAGATATTTAATCTATGATGCCGATTATACAACCGGCCAGGTTCTAACTGTCGATGGTGGCCGGACACTGTTTAGTTAATTTTGATTATTTATCAGGGAGCTACCTTCCAGCAAGGTATCGCCATTATTAATAAGTATTAAAAAAGTACCTCTACCGATAAGGATGTTTTTAAGAAATAAAATATGATTTCCTTGTAGAAAACAAGACTAAACCACTGTTTTATTACTCTGTAGTTTCTTTTACCTGGCGTATTTTTTTAGCGATGCGCTGCTTAGCATCATCTTGTAACTGGCAGTTTTTAGTAGGCACATGTCTTTCAAATGACCCTAATGCTTTGTTTATAAACAGCAATTGCTGTGCGTAGCGGTTACAGGTTTTACACATTAAGTAGTGAACCTTCATTTCCATCCGTGTATACCACGGCAATGAAGTCTCCATGTGCTTAGATGTCAGTTCTATTATTTCTTTACATTTATACATAAGTTATTCCTTACTAAACCAGTTTGTTTCCAAACATTGTCTTAGTTTTACGCGAGTACGTGATAAGGTCACCCAAAGCTGGTTGTCAGTGTCAAAACCTAATAAAGCACGACACTCTTCAGTTTCTAAACCATCAACGGCACGTAATAATAAGAGGTCAGCCATACGTTTTGGTAAACGCGAAAGGCAGTCATTAAACGTAAGCCAAAACTGTTCATCGTCCATGCTTTTTTCGGGAGTTCCCCATTCAATCAAATTAATTTTCCAGTTTCCTTGCTGGTCAAATTGATAAGCTAATACATCTTCTGCGGTTTCATCGTCATCAAGTGATGTCATTTCACGCTTATACTTTCTAAAATGGTCAATGATTTTGTGCTTTAAAATACCCACTAACCAGGTTCTTACCGTTGATTGGCCTGAAAATCGATCAATTGCCTGTAATC
>DUBW01000044.1 GCA_012960135.1 Methyloprofundus sp. | reverse complement strand
TTATCTACAACAATATCATCACCTACAAGATTAGTACCCGCAGTAATAGATATATTACCAGTAACTGAAGCATTACTTGCATCACTTACATCAATATTAGCTACTGTTGCTGTTGTTACACCACTTAAAGTAAAGTTACCCATTGCATCAGCAGTAATAACACCAGTTTGAACAGACCCAGCTGCAGATGTAATATCAATTGAACCAAGTGTAGCGAAAGCACCAGTACCACCATCTGTGATAGTACCTATTGAAGCTAAAGCAGCCACAGTTGTACTAGTAGACTCAACAAGAATTGAACCAACGCTATCAGCTGCAATA
Source organism: Methyloprofundus sp. (assembly GCA_012960135.1). Lineage (GTDB taxonomy): Bacteria > Pseudomonadota > Gammaproteobacteria > Methylococcales > Methylomonadaceae > Methyloprofundus. The sequence goes on along the minus strand of DUBW01000044.1, from coordinate 20,398 downwards.
GCACCAATTGTAGCAGCACCTACAGAAGAAGCCTTAAGTGCAGTAACAGTACCATCTGTAGTAGCAGCAGCACCTAATACAGTTACAGCACCGATTGTAGCAGTACTTGCTAATCCTGTACCTGTAACTGTTACAGTACCAATGTTATCTGCAGCAATATTACCTGTACTTGAAGCACCTGTTCCGCCTGAAACAGTGATTGTACCAATAGCTCCATCAGTAAAATCAGTTGTTGAACCAGTAGCTGTAATAGCACCAATAGTAGAGTTAGCACCTGTATTAGTTACAGTTGCTGTAGCTAAGTCATCAGCTGTAATACTTGTAACAGATGAAGCAGTTACAGTATCTACACCACTCACTGTAAGCGTTGTTAAACCACCAGTAAAAGCAGCATTAGCAGCATCTATTGCACCAATTGCTGCAGAACCACCAGCACTTGAAACATTGATAGATGTTACAGCAACATCTGAGTTCACAGCACCAACTGTAACATCACCTGTATTAGTTGTAGTCGCTGTTGATTTAACATCTAATGTAGCAAGAGATTTATCATTTGCGATTGTAGTTATAGTTACACCTAAATCACCAGTTACTGCGATAGAAGCAAGTTTTTCAACTGTAGTTGTATTGCCAGCTGTTCCAGCTAAAATATCACTTAAATCTACAGCCCCTGTTGCATTAACAGTTAATTTAGTAGCAGCACTATCTAAGCTAATACCTGTTGTCATTGTTGAAGCAGCACCTAAAGTAACCGTGGCATCAGCAACCTGAGTTAATGTAACATCTCCAGTAGTCCCTTTAGTTAACTGAACATCAAGCGTTGCAGCAGAACTTGTTGCAAATCCAAGAGTTACGTCATCAGTAGCAGCCGCTTTCTTTACAGAAGAAGTGTACGAAGAACCCGCTGTTAAGTTAGCGAAAGTAGTAGCACCTGCACCACTATCAGCAATTGCAACAGCAGAATCAATTGATGTAAAAGTTACGCTATCTGTTACGTTAGTAGCAGAACCAACTTGAACATTTTCAATACCTCTAGCAATTAATGAAGTAGTTGCACCAGATGCGAAAGCAATTGTATCTGTATCAGCACCACCATCAATAAGGTCAATTGCAGTTAAGTTTCCACCAAGATAAATGAAATCATCTCCAGCTTCACCATAAATGTACTCACCAGAAGAACTTGCAGCTGAAAGGTTAAGAATATCATTCCCAGCACCAAGTTTAATAATTGCTGAACCTGTACTAAATAGAGCAGCAGTGTTTACGTTAATGTTATCAGCACCTGAACCAGTTTGTACTAAAGAACCTACAGTACTGAAAGTAAGAACATCAGCAGTTGTAGTAGCATCTAATCCTAAACCAGCTGTTAAATCAGCACCAACAATTCCACCAGTGTTTGATGAAGCAACAAAAGTTTTTACTGAAGCAATATCATTATATGTTACTGCAGCAGTGTTTGTAATTGTATAGTCAGTAAATGTATCAACTGCACCAGCAACTAATGTTAATGTAGCATCACCAGAAAGAGTTAATGCAGTAGCAGTAGGAGCAACTAATGATGTTAAAGTTGAAGCAGCAGTTGTATTAACTTCTACTGATTCAAAACCACTATCAGCATCAACTGTTGTTGCAGTAGAACCATTTAAGTTCACCATTAACTTATCAGCTGAACCATTAAGTACAGCAGTTGCATAGTTTAGTGTCAGATTATTTGTAGCAGCACCTTTTACACCATATGTAGCAGATGTATTAGCAATGCTATTAACTGTAACTGCACCAGCAGCATCATTACTATTGAATGCAGTCGCTTCAGCCATATTTGTTGCATCAACAGTTACTGCACCCAGCGCATTTAAGTTGATTATTTCAATATTTTTAGCTATGAATGTACTTCCTATGTTTGCTGCTGTTTCAACATTTAATGTATCACCTGTACCACCAGCACCATCTAATTCATCACCAGGATTCGCAGTTAATACCGATGCAGTATAAACATCATCACCCGCATTACCAGTGAACGCAGCCCCTGAATCAATGCCAGTAGTCAACGTAAAAGTTTCAGGTACGAGAGTAAGTACAGTCACCTCAGCAGAGGCTATGGTTGCAACATCTTTTGTTACGACTAAAGTTCCCGTAGTAGTCCCTGCCAAAAACTGCAACGATATAGCGTAATTAGTGGGTGCTGTCGTCAAGTTAGCCGCCGTGTAGTCAGACACGGTCACACGATTATTAAACTGGTCTGCAGCGTCTTGCCCACCGGGCAGAGCTAAACTCGCAGGGTCATTGACTGAAGTGATAATAGCAGTAGTCACTTCTCCGCGAGATTTACCGCCATCTAATTCAGCTGTCCAGTAGGCGATACCAGTGGGATCATCAGTCGGTGTTTTATTTAGGGTGTTGGCATAAAGTGTATTAATAAACTGTTCGTTTGTTAAAGCGCCTAAATAAGATATCGCATCAGGGGACGCTAACATGGCATTTGCTGTTGATATCATATCAACGTTGCTTGTTTGCCAGAAGGTATTACCGCTCCCTTCTGATGCTCGGTTTAAAATCGAAACGTACAGTTGAGAAACCTGTGTTGTGGTTAAAGCCATGATTCTTTCTCCAAGAAAAATTTATTATGAACGACATCCGTAAAAGACTACGGTTGCAAATTATTACATCTAATTAGGTGCACCAAGTAGAGTGTAATAATTGCTTAAAGCAAATATTACAAATCCCGAGTGCATTTACTGATGCCTTACTATCGACAGTATTCTTCTCATAAAAAATACTTAATCTCATTATAGCAATTGCACCTATTCTCGCCAATAACATTTGATTCTTTACGTTTAATGCTGCACTGCCTTGATTGATGCGTATTACCCTTATTATCCTTATATATCCTTTTATTTACCTATAAATCAATTGCTTGTAACTTTGTCTTGGTTAATAGCCCAGCAAGGCTCACTTTTAAAGAACCCTTTACTACTGTGCGTGTACTCACTGTTTTATTGGCAACGAGCGCCCACTATAACCATAAAATAAATTAAATAGACACCGTAAACCACTGTTCCAACAGAAATTATGGTGTCTATTTTTTTGATTTTTTCATGCTATTGTCATATTGAGCATGCCAACCCATAGCGGTGTGACAACGAGACCTGCGGCTCTGTCGATGCAGGGCCCCCAGGGTTTAGCCCATAGAACGTGGCGGCGTATGCGCGATAAGCACCTACCTATATGGCGTCAGTATGAAACCTAGCTAATCTAGTTTTTTAGCTTTTAGCTTTTTAGCTTTTTTGATCGCGTTTATTGAAGTCATCATATTTTCTAGTCGTCTTGCTGTTACTGGGTATATATGTGCCTTATACCACTGCGCTTGAATTTCTTGTATTTCTTGTATTTCTGGTGATTTGTTGTTTATTTGCTCTATTAATTTATTTAAACCCACTGCGATACTTTTCGGATCGATTCCTGGTAATTGAAAACTGACCTGTTTAATATCATCAAAAATTCTAAGTGGCGTGACGGCCACTGGCTTTTGTACTGTAATGCCATATCGTACCGCTGCACTCGCCGCTTCACCTGTCTTTTGATACGGGAAGACGATGAGGTCTGCTGCGCTTAAATAAGCAAGACTTAGAGCATCATCCAAAAAGTCAGTTTTCAAGGTTACGTGCTGCTCTACCCCTGTCTCCGCAATGACTTTTTTAACCTGCTGTATGGCTATTGCAGAGACATCGACAGGGTATTCTGCATTTAACATTAATAAGTGACAGTGATGCCCCATACTCACGAGTTCTTTGAGTGCTAAAACCATTTCCATCAGGCCTTTATGCGGTAGAAAAAAACCATAGGTAGCGATTACAAAGGTCTCTGGCCTTTTTATCGCTGCCTTTAGAGCGGGCTCTGCAATTTCTTGCTCAGTGATATCAGGGAGTCTATTAATCCCGAGCGGAAATAAGCTGACATTATTGATGAGCCCTATTTTTTTGAGTTGATTGAGGTCATTGACGGAATGCACTAACAAGGTGTTACATTTTTCTAAACTGGGCACTAGATGCTTTAATGCCTTTTCAGGTGCAAAATCTGGGTCTTGGGTAGAATGCAGCTCTATGACCACTTGCTTACCCAAGTCGGTTAAGCGTGTTATTAATGCGCTTAATTGCTGATAGTCAAAAAAGAAGTAATTAAATTGGATCATAACCACATCTATCGCCATTGCTTCTACTTGAGTGGCAATTTCTTTTAGGTTGTCTTCAGTCCAATTTCTGTGTACATGACTCGCATCGTCATACAACAGCCCCTGCGTTTTGTTGGCGCAAATTAACTGCGGCTCTTCTGAGAAGCATGCCAGTAGTGATTGGGAGTATACGGCTATGCCACACTTTGTATTCCAGGTGCTTACCCACGCCATTCGAGGCTTTGCTGCTTTTTCGGGCAAATTAAGTGCAAACGCTTGATGCCGTTGTACGACTTGCTGCCATTGAAAATTTTTGCCTAGCTGCCTTTGGCCGGCTGTCACTTTCGTTTGTCTTTCTTGGTTGCTACACGTGTATGCTTTTTGCATAAGCTCAGCTAAATGACTTTGCTTAGGTTCGGCCCAGACAGAATCGAAGGTCGGAAGGTGCGTATCTGCCATCTCAAAATCATAGTCTATTAACCAGGCTGTTTCTGTATGACAAAAATCTAGCTGCCCGCCCCAGGCGGTCGTTATGACTGGCAAGCCAGATAACATTGCTTCAGCCATTGGCAAGCCAAAGCCTTCTGCTCGACTGGGTGCTACCATGACGTGGCATTGCTGGTATATCGACTTTAACTGCGCATCCGTCAAGTCTTGCTCAATAATAACAACGTCTGGGTAATTTTTATTGGCTTGTTGGGCGTCTTTCAGTTGTTGTTTAATGGTGTTGTGCGGGTTACTAAATGTTTTAATGATTAAGGATACCGAGTCTTCTTTTGTGAAGGCCTCTGCATAAGCAGACAATAAAACATCCACGCCTTTCCTGGGGAAACAAGAGGATACATGTAAAAAGCGGAAGGCTTTTGCTTTAATTTTATACTCTGTATCTGCCTTTATTGCAGCCCAATGGTCTACACCACAGCCTGAGGTGATAAGCGGCACACTGACACCGTTATCACGCATAATTTTTTCTACATGCGTGGATAGACAGCTGATGCCTTGTAGGTAAAAATTAAAATCATCTACCCAGTCGACGGGAAAGCCGGACTCTTCCCATGCGTAATGGTGTAACAAATTGATAGGCGCATTCATATCATGCACTCGGGGTGGATATAAATTACGACTTAATATATCAACCTCGCCTTGCTGCCCTACATTTTGGTGCAATGCATTAATGTCTTGGTGCTGCTTAAGGTATTCTGCATCCGCTTGATAATCGCCCGGGCCTTCTGTCGCGAACAAACTCACCTTTTGTTCTGCTGCTGCTAGTGCTTTGGCTGTTTGTCTATTTAATAAGGCCAGACTGTAGCTGGAATCAAATGGCCCTGCAATTTGCCATACGGGTGAGGATTTAAGCGGTCTATTTTGCCTTAACACTTGCCTTAGGGTGTGTTCATTAGCGGCTAGGTTATTGGCTATTTGAATGTTATCTTGCTCGCTTAGCTGTAATCGCTGTATTTTAGTGATTAATTTTTGATAGCTTGCTTGATTTTGCTCTAATCCTTGCCAGGCGTTAGGCTGCTTTGTACTCTTGTTAACACATTGCTCTAGTGCTTTTAAGGTTGCTTTTGCTGATTTCTTCCAACTAAAGGTTTTACTGTGTTTTTTTGCATGCGTGATTAAGCGCTGACGAAACCCGGTATCGATTAATGATTGCTCTATTAATTTTGACATGTGTGCGTTGTCATCCGGGTCAAACAGGGCTTCTTCTAAACCTATTACTTCAATTAAGCTGGTGCGCTTGGCTCCTATCGTGGGCACGCCTATGCTCATGGCTTCTAATGCCGGTAACCCGAATCCTTCATGAAAAGAAGGAAAGACAAATAAGCTCGCATCTTGATATAGCCCGACTAGCTCATCATCACTCACATAGCCTGTCATTACGACCTGTTCAGTGATCTTTAATTGATCTAATAATTCAGTTATCCCTAGTTTTATTAAATTTTTCACTGTTCCCGCTAATACTAAGTGGTATTGTACTTGTACTGATTGCGGTAATAATGCGTATGCCTTTATTAACCCGACTACATTTTTACGCTGATCAAAGCCACTCGGGGCATAAAAAATATACTTTTCTTGAATGTTGTACTTTGCCAATAAGCTCTTTTGATGCGCTGGGTTTTTAGCGGGAAGGGAGGTAAAGTTTGCGGTTACCGCGCTACTGACATTGATAATTTTTTCTGTTGCTACACTTAAGTGCTGCTCACTTTCTTTTTTTGAATACGCTGATATTGTTAAAATACAATCGGCTTTATTAAGTGATTTAATTTTCTTTAAGTAGTTGCTTTTTATATCTATATTTCCAAGGTATATGTCTTGTTGTATGTACGGTATAAGATCATATTGGATAACAGCGACCGTTAAATTCTCATTTAATGCGCCTATGCTGGTTGTCGCATGATCAGACATCCCTTCAAATAAGCTGGTTATATATAAAATATCCGGCTGTAAGGACTCGATAAAATATTCTCTAATATATTCTGATGCTTTTTGTTTTTCTTGGTGGATGTTTTGCGCATCATTCGGTGTAGGCACTTGGAAACTGACTACCTGCTTCTCTGGTATTAAGTCTTGCAAGCTTTGTTTGATTGCTGGGATTGTTTCTGGGTTTAGTTGTGCATTTAATAACACCCATATTTCATGCTTTGATGTTGATTGTTGGATAATTTCTCGCACAATCGCCATTGAGTAACGACCAATACCATGGTGCCTTGATGCTGACTGGCATGACTGTAGGTCAATTGCTATTCTCATTTATTTATCCTGGTCTTTATTATTTGAAATTACCCTATCTGTTTGTACATTAATTAATGACAGGCTCTATTGTTCCAGAATCTATGACTGATTCAGCCTCGTTAGATTACGCATTAATGTACCGATATAATTCACTGCCAATGCAAGAGAGCTCATGTCATCATTATTCACCTTTTAAATCTTGCCAAATTTGCAAGGCTCTAGGTGATTCGATATCATGGTGTAACTGAGCAGTATGCTTTTTTCTTAAGGCGGTATTGCTCTCTGGTATGACCGAGTCTAATGCACAAAAAGTGATCAAGTATTTTTTAAATTTAGGGGCTTTATTAACCACCTTAATAATCGATTGGCGCAGCCTAGGGTTCCTTGCCGCTATGCCTACTAATCGCCTTAATATGACTCGATTTGAATGTATAATGGTTTCTTTTAAGCCATTTCTTTGGCAATAACTTGTAATAACACTCAATTGGCGCAATGGCTTTGTTATACGCCATGAGCGACTATTTTTAATCCTCGCTAATTCTTCCTGATCTCGCTCTATTTTTAATATATGGACATTACTTTGCTCTGCTTTTTCTTGCAAATGCCGTGTCTGCTTTAAAAGAATTTGTATCTGCTGAGACTGCTCAGCCTGTTCTTGCTTAGTGTCTTCTATGCGCTGGTGTGTTTGCTGCACATACTCACGCGCACGGGCATAAAACTCGGCAGAATGCGATTCGGTTTCGCCAATCCGATTAAGTTTCTCTCTTGGAATGATGGATATTTGCTTTTGAGCAATCACTGCATAATCTGGGTTCGCTTCTAAGAACCACTGAATATGATCCCCAAAAGCCATTGCATTGGCGGGCCTAGTCGCTCCATTAAGCCGATGAATACCTACTTGAACAAAGCCCTGCTGTTGAATACTGAAGTGTAATAGTTGTGGTGGCAATGGCTGCCTGTGCGATGGGTCCATATAAAAGGTATGCGCGCCTACTTGTAGGTTCTCTGGATTGGGTGTTTCTAACAGCAAAACCCCTTCAGGCATTAAAACCCTATAAGCCTCATTGATTATCTCCAGAAGAATATCAAACGAAACATGCTCGGCGATATGAAACCCGGTAATTAAGCTTTGTGACTGCTCTGGTAATGCTTTTAAATAGCTCAGTGCATCTCCCGCATCTGCCTGAAAACCTTGATCTAAACAGCGCTTAACCATTGCTATATTTAGGTCTATTCCTGTGACATTCCATTGCCGCTGGTGTAATAAAGCTAACCATTCACCTCTTCCACAGCCTAAATCTATCGCCGTGGTTTTATGAGCGCTCTCTAGCGCCTCTAATATGGGGATATATTGCTGAAGTCGTTGAGAAATTTGTTTTTCAGAGCCGCGAAAACGATCTTCCAATTGCATATAAAATGTATCTTGCATTTATCTAGTCTCTTTGAATGATAAATTTTGACGCCAGCCAATGGGCGCCAATAGATTGTCAGGTTTCACCACGTTATACCATGATTTCTTAAAAGGTCAGCCTGAAACATACTAGGTGATTTTTTAAATATTGCGGGGGAGGGGTATTCTATACCACCATTGAAGCGCTTCAAAGAGTGTTGTAACCTTTCATTCTCGTTGTAAACTACTAAGCTACTGTGCTCTTCGGCTAAGACTGTAAAAGATCAAGAATTTGTCTCTATCAGCCTTTAATTCAAGTCTATTACGATACGCTGTACCCTTGATAGTCTTATCTTTAGTCGTTCCATTCTTTGAATGATTGATTCATTCACTCGACCATTCCATCAACGAGTCGCTCGATCAATCGCTACAAATAGACCCTATTTAATGCTATTCCGTTTAGGTGAATACGTCACCATCTATGAATACACAGGCTCGTCTTCTTTAATTTTTTGGCTTTTTCTTGCTTTTCTTCGGCGACGTTATTGATGTCAACAGCGATCAACCCAGCCATCCCACTCCCTCTATGTTACTCTTCTGACAATCTGAATAATCTCTCTTTCCAAGTCTGTTAAAGAGTGAGGTAAAACTACCCACCTAACCATTCATTAATATATGTTAATGATTCAATACTTAGCGTACCTGAGGCCTGCTCATATCGAATACGGTTTTTGATGTAAATGTACTTCACATTAAAAAGGTCTCTTTTAGCAGAGTATTCTCGTGCCTGTGAGATTAAAACATCTCCTATGGATTGCATGCCATATTTAAACCCTTTCTCCATGGCTTCACGAGCTTTTACTGCTGTACTCAGTGCTTTTTTTTGTGCTTTTATACGTTTTACACTGGCATTAGCACTTAAAAAAGCATCTCGCGCTTCTTTTTCTATTGCGCGTAATAAATGAATTTTTTTCTGCTTGCTGATGCGTAATTGCCTAGAGGCTTCTTGCCCCTGGTAGTAGGTTGCTCCTCCAGAAAACAGAGGAATGGTCACGTTAATAGCCGCTACTTTAGTAGCAATCGCGGGGGTTTGGGTGTTTTGAAAACCGGTATCTGTATTATAATATTGCAGCTGTAGATCAACGACGGGCAGATGTTTTGCTTTCTGACTGATGACATTATAATCTGCTGCTTCAATTTCTTTGTTTTGAGCATGAATTAGCAGGTTATTCTGCTGTGCCTGTTCGGCAATTTCCTGCACATCGCCTTGCAATACTAAAAACTGGGCATCTTCTCTTAATTCTGACAATAATCCAAACGAAGAACCTGTCAATTCCTTTAAATTTTGTTTGGCAATATCAAGTTTGGTTTCAGCTTCTATTTGCTCTGCCATTAATGCATCTAGCTTGGCTTCCATTTCATACACATCGGTAATGGTGACAACGCTCTTTTCAAACTGTCGTTTGATTTGGTGTAAATTCCGTTCTGTTGTGCCGATTTCTTGCTTATTTAAGACTAAGTTATCGCGCTCAATGAGTACATTAAGATATCGATCGACTACGTCAAACATTAATATTTGCTGTGCTTGCTGATACTCTACCTGAGACTTATCAGTTAATGCTTGATATCTTAGCCAATTTGAAAACTTAGACACATCAAACATGCTTTGCGTTATAGAAACTGAGTAGCGGTATCCATCAAATTCACGGGTGCCTGGTATTTTATCAACCGAGGTGGAGTTGTAGGAGACATTTGCAATGGCACTCGCTTGGGGTAACAATGCACTTCCGGCCTGTCCCTGCTGAGCTTCTGATAGTTCAAATTCTAATTTTGCTGTCTGTAAATTAGGATCCGAAATAAGTGCTTTTTGATATATCTCCAATAAATCATCCGCAAATACCGGTGACATCATGCCTAACAAACATCCAAAAAATAAGCTTAATTTTGTCATCATTATTCTTCAATAAAAGATCGCGAAAAAGCGTCTGTCAAAGGTTGAACTAAATACTCAAAAAGCGTTCTTTTGCCTGTATTAATTAATACTTCTGCTGGCATACCCGGAATAAGCACTAAGCCACCCAGTTTTTGTGTGCTTTCTGGTGTTAATTCGATAACCGCCTGATAAAAGGATATACCGGTGACAGGATCTGTCAGGGTATCGGCTGAAATTGTTTTTACCCGCCCTTCCATAACCGGTGTTGTTTTACTGCTAAAAGCACTAAATCTTACTTCTGCTGAAGTACCTACTACCACTTTATCAATGTCCATGAGCGCTACTTGTGCTGTTACAATTAACTCTTCATCTTCAGGAACAATATCTAAGATTGGACTTCCGGGCATCACCACGCCACCGTCCGTATGTGTAGACATACCGAGTATAAAGCCGCTGACAGGCGCTTTTATGATGCTTCGCTCTGCTTTGTCTACAGCAACAATTAATTGCTCGTTAATACTAAATAATTCGGCATTCACTTCTTCAGACTGTGTTGCAATTTGTTCTTGAAATTTACGTGTTGTTTGGACAATTTCCAGCTCAGTCTCACCTTGTTGCATTTGTGCGCTAGCGACTTCTGTCGTGAGTGAAGCAATGTCACCTTGAGTCATCGTATGTTGACGCTGCAATTCTCTTAGTCGTTGCTTATCGGCAAAACCTTCTGCCAACAGCTCTTTTATGTCACTTATTTCTTCCGCATAGGATCCTAATAATCGCCTTTTACTCTTTTGCTGCGTCTTTAAACCTGTTATTTTTAAACCGAGCTGTTTGACTCGCTGACCCAATAGGTTGATCTCACCTTTATGACTGTCTCCTCGGGCTATAAAAATTTGCTGTTGACCCTGCATTGCTTCCTGAACACGAGAATCATTTAGATCTTTAAAGGTATCAGGAAATTTTATTTCATTAGATTCTGTACGTTCCGCTGTCAGTCTGGCATCAATAGCCGCCAAAGAAATATACTGTCCGCTGAGTATTTCTATCTGCGCCTTAACTTGGGTGCTGTCTAATGTGAGCAAAGCTGATCCTGCTAGCACATAGTCACCGTCTTTCACGCTGATACTTTCTACTATTCCACCTTCAAGATGCTGTATTGTTTTACGATGTGTTTTAACCGCGACAACACCACTGGCAAGTGAAGAGCTATCAATAGGAGCAACATAACTCCATGTTCCAAAAATACCAATCGTGACAAATAAAATCATATACCCGATATTTCGAATAGGTCTGTCATCTGTATTTAATATCACCGGAATATCTTCTATTGCGACTGTTGAGGTAGTCTCATGCTTTTCATGAAAAAAGAATGGCCGTTTATTGCTTATATTTTCTAAAAGATCTTTTATCAATGCAGCCAATATAACAGGAAGATTTTTCAACGTGACTGTTGGCGTAGTATCACTCTCTGTATTGAAAATGGATTGCAGTTTATTTCTTATATTTTCTAAAAGATTTTCTATCAGGTTTTCTTTTGGCATTATGTTTTATTTACTTATATTTTTAGTTAACATCGGACAATTTTATATTGTCACCCCTTTATACAACAGGGACTGTTAACGTCGTAGGTGTGTTTTTCTGGGTTGCAGCAGGCCCTTGTTTTTTTTGTAAACTCGCGAGAACTTCGTCACGCGGGCCATAAGCAATCATCTCCCCGTCATTAAGCATTAGCAACTTATCGACACTACCTAAAACACTATTCCGATGCGTCACAATAACAACGGTTACCTTGGATTGCTTTAATTGAGCCAACGCTTTAGCTAAAGCAATTTCGCCCTGCTCATCCAGATTGGAGTTTGGCTCATCTAATACCACAAGCGTTGGATTACCGTATAACGCTCTCGCTAAGCCAATCCTTTGCCTTTGCCCTCCGGATAGATTGCCGCCGGTCACACCAATAACAGTGTCATAGCCTTCAGGTAAGCGTAAAATAAGCTCATGCACATCACTCATCTTAGCAGCTGCAACCACTTTTTCGGAATCTAGCTCGCCGAACCGAGCAATATTTTCACTGATTGTTCCTTCAAACAATTCAATGTCTTGTGGTAAATACCCGATATGAGGCCCTAGCTCTTTTCTATCCCATGCAAATACATCCGCGCCATCTAAGCGTATTTTGCCACTAGCGGCCGGCCAGACGCCTAACAAAGCTCTAACTAAGGTGGATTTTCCTGCCCCACTGGGCCCAATAATACCCACTGAATCACCGACATCAATGTTTAAGGATATTCCTTTAATAACGGCTACTTTGGCTCCTGGAGGCGCAATAACTGCTTTCTCTATCCGAATACTACCTTTTGGCTCAGGTAGGGACATTTTGTCTTTATCTTTAGGAATTTGAGTTAACAAATTATTTAATCGTGCGTATTGCGCTCTCGCTAATACAAAACCCTTCCAACTACCTATCATTAAATCTATTGGAGCCAGCGCACGGCCCAATAAGATTGAACCTGCAATCATGAGCCCAGGCGAGATCTCTTGCTGAATGGCTAAATAAGCTCCTAATCCTAAAACCAAAGACTGAAACAACATTCTTAATGTTTTGGATATGGCAGTAATCAGGCCGGCACGTGAACTTGCAATGGCTTGCAAAAACAACACCTTTTCACTTCCCTTTAACCAGCGCTGATGAATATCTTCCATCATTCCCATGGATTCAATCACTTCGGCATTTCTTAGGTTTTTATTGACTAACGCACGCCCTTTACCCGCTAAAGCATTGGCCTCTTCAAGAACCTTATGCGTGCTTTTTTCATTAATAATCGCTAATATAATTAAGATGATGGCTGAAAAAATAGCAGCCCATCCATAATACGGATGAAAGAAAAACATCAGCGCAATATAAATAGGGAGCCACGGTGCATCAAAAAAAGCGAACAAACCATTCCCTGTTAGAAATTGACGTAAGGAAGTTAAATCATCTAACGCCTGTCCACTGGCTTGCTGACCGCCAGTATATAGTGACTGTTTGTACGCAATGATAAATAAACGTTTATTAAGTAAAGTCTCCAGCTTTGCACTCACTCTAACCAAAATCTGAGACCGCACCCACTCTAACGCCCCTTGAGTTATAAAAATAACAATCACTATCAGTGTCAACATAACTAGTGTTGATTCACTGCGACTACTCAGGACGCGATCATAGAGCTGCAACATGTAAATGGTAGGCGTTAACATTAATATATTAATAACCAGGCTAAAAGCAGCTGCAGATAAAAAAGCCCCCTTACAAAGCAATAATGCTTCCTGTAGGTCAGACCTCAGTTTATAATTCATATTTAGGAGTTAACATTCAAGAGTTCAAACGTACTATTATCTCATACCTTTCCCTTTTATATGGAGTCTTCATAGTCTATACTTCAAATTATTGATCTGCTCTTTAACCCTTGCTTTTATTTAGCCTTTACAAACGTTTTAATTTTGCAGCTATTTTTTCCAGCCCCCCCTTATGGAATAAGGCATCCGGGACGAAAAAAGCAACACGCGCTGTCGCCAGAGACGCTCAGGCATTAGGAAGTGTCTATTCATTTATCTGGGGCATGCCGCTTGGTAATGGGGGTTCATGCCCGTAAGAATACGCACCTCCTGCACGAAACCCGCGGAAAATAACTTGAGCCTTAATACTCTTGCTGTAGGTGGGTGCTGTGGTACGAAGCCCAACAATTTACTCTGCTACGACAAAATATCTCGGTGCCCTGGGTACGGGGAAAGCCGTGTAATATTTTCTGTTAAACTTTGGTGATAGGTATCGATTTTTCAGCGGCACTCTGGGTAAAGGCCAGGCCTTGCGTATCATTGACTACAGTATTCATTTTTGCCAGCCGTTGTTTCATTTCAAGCGCCTACTCCTGTTTGCCCTACTCCCAGGCACGCGTCAATTCTCTTACATGTTGGTGTGTTACAGAGCGAATGAGAACCGTTATAGTTATAGTAGGGTTAGTACCGATAACGCTAAAATATGCGACGCCAGGTATCATTGATATTGATGTCGGATGAGGCACTGATGCGGTAGTCACGATTTTACTTATGCTTGTCTCATTGGTCTTTAGACACCCGTTTTTCGGGCTTCATAGCGCAGAGATTGGATTGGAAAATTGTCGTTCCATTCAATAGGGGTAGAGTGTTGATATCCGGTTGAATACGTCTCTCGCCATTATGGCGTTGCCTTCTGGTGAAGGGTGTAGTGCGTCCAGGAATAAACTTTTTTGGTGAAGGGTTCTTATATCTAATGGATGTTTGGCTACGCTAATATTTTTTTCTTTTGCTATACGTCGCACTTGTTCTAAATATTGTTTTCCAGTTTCAATTAAAAATGCACGCGTATATCGAATTTGAAATTCATTTAGTCCTGATTCTGCAACATGATCAGCATCAAAGGGGGGCTCAACTAGTATAATTTCCACTCCTTTTTCTCGGCTGATATCAATCATCGAAATGATATTTTTCACGTATTGATCCATGGCCTTTGGGTTAAAAATATCGACTAATTCTTCGTCATTACTCCCCATCAAGATGTAATGAACTAAACTGGAATATTTTGTGAAAAACTGAAGCCATTGCGAAGGCTTTTGGGAAATTAAAATTTGAGGATCCCAGTTCTTAATTGTTGAATACCAAATGTCATTCCATAGGATGTTAAGCAAAATAACATCCGGCTTTATACTATTGCCGTTTAGTATTTCTTTTAGGTATTCTAAGGTTTGCGAGGATGAATAAGAAGGCACGCCGGCATTGATCACCAATGACGCACGCTGTGTAGTCATCTTAGCCAATTCAAATTCACGTAGGTATTCACCAAGATAGTAGGGATACGTTTGATTGTCTTTCACGCCCCAGCCAAAAGTTGTCGATTCTCCCAAGGCTAGAATGACAAATCTATCTTTTATATCTTTAGGTAGTTCTTCGCCTCTAAACCCGGCTGAATTGACATTATATATTGTGCTTTTGTATCCAGGTTTTAGAGCAAATCCTCGTGTGCGATTTACTTCTACCATAGGGCGGTTTCTGGTTCTTAATCCTTGATCACTAAAGATTGGTTTGATGCTGTTTTTTGAAATGAATAATCGGGCTCCACTTTCAAGCAGCAATAGCAATACGATCAATATAAAGAGATTGATCCCAATAATTTTTACAACATTGCGCATTAAATTTATTCCGAATCTAGAAAATAGTATAGATAAAGGGCGCTATCACTGAGCCTTGTGATAAAACCAACAAACCGCCGAGCAAAACGAGAACTACGATAATGGGCAAAAGCCAAAACTTCTTACGTTTTCTTATGAAGTGCCACAGGTCAATGATGAGTTCAAGCATTAGAATGGTTTCCTCATATCGTTATCAGAACGATCAATTTTTATATAATATGTATCTTCCCGGCTTTTTTTCCGCATTGGATTATAACCGAAAATACGGGCAATTAATCCCATGGGAGCAATTAGGCCAAAATAGACAATGAGCAAAATTAACCTGGTATTAAGCCAGCCTATTGCCGTAGATAATTTTATCCAAAGCCAATATATGGGCCTGACTAAATTCGGTAGTAATATTGCGAATACTGGAAAGGCTAAGGCATAAGCGGCTAATTCCCATGAGACGTGCAAATCATATAGAAAAGGGAAAACTACGTATCCGACGAAACAAACCATGCTCGACATAATGATAGAAAACTGAGTAATTTCCTTACGGGTATAATTTTTCATCGCTATTAATCTAATTCAAAGTCTTGTTGCCAGCTGGTTTCTTCTTTCCAACGAGCAATTAAATCTTTGTTTTGCTGGTTTTTAACTAAGACTTTATTTTCCAGAACTAAGATATCCATCTCAGTCCGCATAAAGCACCGCCATGCATCTTCGGGCGTATTAACAATAGGCTCTCCTCTCACATTAAAGGATGTATTTATCAACACAGAACACCCTGTCCGTTTTTCAAATGCTTTTAATAATTTGAAATATCGCGGATTGGTATGTTCGTAGACTGTTTGAACTCTCGCTGTATCATTTACGTGAGTTATAGCTGGAAGTAATGATCTTACCTGGGATAGGCGTTCAAAGCCTTCGGCTGCATCCATTTCCTGAGGAGCTATGCGAATGGATTTTGCAACTTCTGCCACCAGCAGCATATAGGGGCTCGGCCCCTTTATATCGAAATATTTTCCGACGGAATCCGCTAATACAGAGGGGGCAAATGGCCTGAAGGACTCTCTGTACTTTATCTTCAAATTCATGATTTTCTGCATTTCCGGGTTGCGCGCATCTCCTAGGATTGATCGCCCTCCCAAGGCTCTAGGACCAAACTCCATCGCTCCCTGAAACCAACCTACAACGTTACCTTCATCGAGCATCTGAGCTATATAATCACCCAAATCTTCCTCAGTATAGTGGCTGTAATTTGCATCTATAGTGTCCAAATAGGTACTTACTTCTGCGTTAGTGAATTGGGGACCCAGAAAGCTACCGCGCATTCCATCAAATCCAGGTTTGACTTCTGGTGTTTGACGCGCGTTTCCATAGTGATCATACCAAAGGGCTAAGGCGGCCCCCAATGAGCCACCCGCATCCCCTGCTGCGGGCTGTATCCACACGTCTTTAATGGGACTTTCTCTTAATAAGCGGCCATTCGCTACACAATTGAGCGCGACCCCTCCTGCCAAACAAAGTGCATTATTTCCTGTGTTGTCATGGATATGTTTCACCATACCTAACACTGCTTCTTCGGTAACCGCCTGAATAGAAGCAGCCAAGTCCATATATTTCTGGCTGATTTCACTTTCAGGCTCGCGCGGCGGTCCATCAAAAAGTTTATGAAATCGACGGTTTGTCATAGTCAATCCAACAGCGAAGTCAAAAAGGTCCATGTTCAATTTAAATGATCCGTCGGGCTTTAAATCAATGACGCGCTCCAAAATAAGATCGCGATAATGGGGCTTTCCATAAGGCGCTAAGCCCATCAATTTGTATTCGCCGGAATTAACTTTAAAACCGCAGTATTGTGTGAAGGCAGAATATAAAAGCCCCAAGGAATGAGGGAAATTAATTTCCCACAAAGGGGTTAGCGTATTTCCATCTCCTTGCCACAACGTAGTAGTGGCCCATTCCCCGACTCCATCAATACATAGTACAGCGGCTTTTTGATAGGGAGATGGAAAGAATGCGGACGCAGCATGTGATTGATGGTGTAAAGAAAAATTAAGGCGAGGAAGTTTTTCGTTTTTATCCGGTAGAAGCGCTCTTAATTCTTGCCGTAATAATTTTTTTAAATATAACTTTTCCTTCAACCATAGGGGCATGGCTTTTATAAAGGAACGAAAACCAAAGGGGGCATAAGCTAAGTAAGTTTCCAGTAAACGCTCAAACTTTAAAATAGGCTTGTCGTAAAACACTACATCGCTAACTTGAGAAAGATTGATCCCCGCGCTTTGCAAACAAAACTTGATGGCATTTTCAGGAAAGCTCTCATCATGTTTTTTACGGGTAAATCGTTCTTCCTGCGCTGCATATAGAATGTCACCATTACATATAAGAGCAGCAGCACTATCGTGATAAAACGCGGATATCCCTAGGATATAGTGCTTTGAGCTTGGCATTTTGAAGGAGACTTTTCGGAAACTGTGAATGTGGGACTGTGAATGTAAGATCACTTGTAGTATCAAAAAATATTATAAAAGACCTAAGAAAATAAAGCCAGAAAAAACAAATCAGGCGTGGACCTGGTATCTCCGCTATATGCTAACAACCCCTGTAGGATAGTTCTACTATTGATACAGGATAGAGGGTGCTTATAGCCGAAAAAGAGCCGGAGCAGAGATTGATTAATCACAGTACGAGGATGATAATGCAACTAAACCGATAGCAAAGTATGAGTTTGATCAGGCGATAAGCTGGTGGCTTTCTAAACCGGCTAGATATGCAAGCTCTTCCAGGGCCGGTAACAGGTTTCTATGTACTGCAAAACAGGATGATGTAAAAACTCAGTGGTCTTTATTATTTAATAATTCAAGCGTGTGAGCTGGGTGGATTTATCCGCACCTTATTTTTTCATATAGTTGATACGCTGAATGCCTTAGAGCATCTAGTCATTCATTCGCTTTGTGGCTTGGAATTACTCATTTACAAAACAAAGCCTTGGTTAATGCAAAAAACTTACACCGGAACAATACTTTCCAAACCAATAATCTGAATATCACTCAAATGACTACTCACTTCCAAATCATCATCGATGATAGTTCTAGACGCTGTTATTTCAGTAACGCCAACAGGGAAAGACAATCCTGTTGGATTTGATATCGCTAAGAAAAAAGTCTCATCAATTTCATGAATATTATCTCCAATAATTTCTACGCCCACAACTGTGCTTGTTTCTCCGGCCACAATCGTTGCCGTACCCAATGCTGTCAAATAATCTTCTCCTGCTTTAGCCGTACCTTCTACCGTAGTATAATCAGCAGACACATCAATAGCTAAAGCCCTATTAATCTGTAATAAAAAATAATTGATATGATTAACATCCCTCTCAAAAGGGGTAATATCAACCTCTGCAGTAGTCGTTGGGATAACGGAAAAAGTAGCGGTATCAATCAGCTGATCTACAAATT
The DNA here is from genome assembly GCA_012960135.1 of Methyloprofundus sp. Taxonomy (GTDB): domain Bacteria; phylum Pseudomonadota; class Gammaproteobacteria; order Methylococcales; family Methylomonadaceae; genus Methyloprofundus. Next base: position 1,524 of record DUBW01000044.1, on the reverse strand, counting down.
GCAGGCGCTCAATACCTAGCAACGTATCAACACCCTCATCCGTATTCAAACTAGTCACTTGGAGCCCTGTAGTCAATGTTGTAATTTGGTAATCCGACTTGTTACCTAAATACAATGCTGTATCAGTCCCTTCTCCGCCAATCAGAATATCATTACCCGACATTCCGGTTAAATCATTAGCCAAATCATTCCCTGTGAGATGATCCCCACCACTGCCGCCAATGACATTTTCAATATCGACGCCAAAGGCAATGGCAATGTTATTAACGGCTAGCTTTGTACTGCTTTCAATAAGACCACTAACCAATTCATAATTCATCGGCCCAACTGAGCTAAAAGCGCCTGCATTTAAATCGATAACAACGGTTTTTGTTTGATTTGATAAATCAAAGGTGTCCGTACCACCTGCATCCCAAATAGTTTTAAAATCGGCGATATCATTACTAAATGTATAAATATCATTCCCTGTATTAAATGAGCTATTGGCACCATAAAGATATTGAATAGCTAAAATATCATACGGCATAGGTGTAGTATTGTTTACCCTTGAAAATAGATCGATCTCACCCTTTCTAGACCAACCCACCCCGCTATAACCTGTATTGGACATAACGGTATATTGAGTGGTATCTTCAGCCACTGGTAAAGTGACCACATTTTGTGATTGTTGAGAAAAAGGGTGTTTTAAGCCTAACGCATGTCCAATTTCATGCATTAAAACGAAAAAACCATGAGAACCGAGACTAACATCACTCACGCTTTCTTGAGAAAACCAAACATCACCGGATTCTGGTACCGTAGAAGTAATTGGAGGCACATAAGCCCAGGCAGCAACACCATCCGTATTATCAACCGCTGAACTATGAGTAAAACGTAAATCACCCTGCGTGACTAAGTCATCAACCTCAGTAAATGTAATATTGGCGACATGACTCCATAACAGCAAGTTTTCTCTAACACCTTGCCGCTGAGCTGCATTTAAAAAACTGAGTGTATTGGGCGCAAAAGGCTCGCCGCCCTGATAATCAGAAACCCAGGATGAACCGGGAACAGGAAAACTAAAAGAAAGTTGAGCACTTTCTCCTATAACAGAACCCCACTTAAAAGTAGTTAAAAGTGCATCTATTCGTTCATCATTTGAAACTGATACTTGAGACATAATCAACTCTTCTACATTTTCTAATGGGTAAAATAAATCAAGTTACACATAAGGTTAATATGAAAATCCTAATATAAAATAAAGAACTCAGTTCTGAATCTAAGCTAGTTAATTGCCCATCACTGTCACCTCTCTAAGCTATAATCCCACAATACATTGGTTTAACGTGGGACCACTCGGGTTAATAACCCTGTGTTCCTCATTATACCAATGCCTATGTTGAATCAAGGCTACGCGAGGCGATGATGATGGGCAATTAAATACCCCCACAAAAAAAAGGCTATGTCACCGTTAAGTATTGAAAATCACCAAGAGCGGAATGTAACAATTTCTCAGGTGTTAAATTTTGTTTTTGATTCATCACT